>NZ_JACNDE010000080.1:0-808 GCF_017351415.1 Pseudomonas sp. FW305-25
TGTCACCGATACCATCGATACGTCGACTGTTTCGCTGACCGCGACGCCGTCCGTGGCTGAAGGTGGCACTGTGGTTTATACCGCCTCCGTGACTGCGCCAGTAACCGGCTCTCCAGTAGTGGTCACTTTGTCCAACGGCCAGACCATCACCATCCCGGTCGGCGAATCTTCCGGCACCGTGAACTTCACCGCACCGAACGACGCCCTGGCGGGCGGTAGCTCCCTGAGCACCACCATTACCGGTGCAACCGGTGGCAACTACGAGAAGCTGGACGTCGACGGCAAGCCTGCCGAGACCTCGGTGACCGATACGCCAGATACCACCACCCTTAGCCTGACAGCGACTGACACTGTCGCTGAAGGCGGTTCGATCGTTTATACGGCCACCTTGACCAACACTGCGGGCACTCCGGTGACCGTGACCCTGTCGAATGGCGCCGTGATTACTATCGCTGCCGGTACTACTACCGGCTCCGTCACCGTCGCAGCCCCAGCTGACGATGTGTACAAGGATGCGGGCAAAGTCGAAGTCAGCATCAAAGAGACCGCTGGCGGTAATTTCGAGAACCTGGTGCCAAGCACCACTCCGGCGGTGACCGATGTCACCGACACTATCGACACCAGCACCGTTTCGCTGACCGCTACTCCGTCCGTGGCAGAAGGCGGCACCGTGGTTTACACCGCGTCCGTGACAGCCCCAGTGACCGGTTCGCCTGTAGTCGTCACTTTGTCCAACGGACAAACCATCACCATTCCGGTGGGTGAATCGTCCGCTACCGTGAACTTCACGGCACCAAACGATGCCCTA
>NZ_JACNDE010000081.1:0-569 GCF_017351415.1 Pseudomonas sp. FW305-25
GCCAGCAGCAGGCACAGCGGCAGCAGGCCGTAGAGGGTGGCACGGGTCATGTCGACCCAGAAGTTGCCCAGGGTCTTGGTCGACTTGCGGCCGATGCCACGACACAGTGCAACCAGCACCGCCAAACCGGTGGCGGCGCTGACGAAGTTCTGCACAGTCAGGCCGACCATCTGACTCAGGTAGCTCAGCGAGGCTTCACCGCTGTAGGCCTGCCAGTTGGTGTTGGTCATGAAGCTAACCGCGGTGTTGAACGCCAGCGTCCACTCCTGTCCCGGCAAGTTCTGCGGGTTGAGCGGCAAGTGATCCTGGAACAGCAGGATTGCGAACAAAAGCAAAAAGCCCGCAAGGTTGAACGCAAGCAGGGCCAGGGTGTATTTCTGCCAGCTCTGTTCGCTTTGCGCATCGACGCCCGAAAGCCGGTAACAAGCGCGTTCGACTGGCCCCAACAGCGGCGTCAGCCAGGTGCGCTGGCCCTCCATTACCTTGTAGTAGAACCGCCCCAGGAAAGGCGCGGGCAGCAGCACCAAGGCAAAGAAGCCGAGGATCAGCCAATAGTCATAACTGTGCAT
>NZ_JACNDE010000082.1:0-550 GCF_017351415.1 Pseudomonas sp. FW305-25
GCCGGTGACCACCAGTGGATAGGCCACGCCCGTGATCAGGGTCATCAACACAATCAGGCTCAAGGCCGGACGCAATACAGTGGACATCATCAAATCCTCGATTCGGTTAACGGGTTTACCCGAACTCCGTAGGAACCCGCTTGCTAGCGATGCGGTGCGTCTGGCGCACTGGGTTGACGCCATCGCCAGCAAGCTGGCTCCTACAGGGTCGCGGGGTTACACCAGATGCAAAGCCGTCAGCAGCATGTCGATCAGCTTGATGCCCAGGAACGGCACCAGGATCCCGCCCAGGCCATAGATCAGCAGGTTGCGGCGCAGCAGATGGGCCGCGCTGGCCGCCTGTACCCGCACCCCGCGCAGGGCCAGCGGAATCAGCACGACGATGATCAGGGCGTTGAACACGATCGCCGAGAGGATCGCGCTCTGCGGGCTGCTCAGTTGCATGACGTTGAGCACGCCGAGCTGTGGATAAATCGCCGCGAACAGCGCCGGCAGGATCGCGAAGTACTTGGCGATGTCGTTGGCAATGGAAAAGGTGGTCAGGGCGCCA
>NZ_JACNDE010000083.1:0-550 GCF_017351415.1 Pseudomonas sp. FW305-25
CGGCGCCCTGACCACCTTTTCCATTGCCAACGACATCGCCAAGTACTTCGCGATCTTGCCGGCGCTGTTCGCGGCGATTTATCCACAGCTCGGCGTGCTCAATGTCATGCAACTGAGCAGCCCGCAGAGCGCGATCCTCTCGGCGATCGTGTTCAACGCCCTGATCATCGTCGTGCTGATTCCGCTGGCCCTGCGCGGCGTGCGGGTACAGGCGGCCAGCGCGGCCCATCTGTTGCGCCGCAACCTGCTGATCTATGGCCTGGGCGGGATCCTGGTGCCGTTCCTGGGCATCAAGCTGATCGACATGCTGCTGACGGCTTTGCATCTGGTGTAACCCTGCGACCCTGTAGGAGCCAGCTTGCTGGCGATAGCGTCAACCCAGTGCGCCAGACGCACCGCATCGCTAGCAAGCGGGTTCCTACGGAGTCCGGGTAAACCCGTTAACCGAATCGAGGATTTGATGATGTCCACAGTATTGCGTCCGGCCTTGAGCCTGATTGTGTTGATGACCCTGATCACTGGCGTGGCCTATCCGCTGGTGGTCACCGGT
>NZ_JACNDE010000084.1:0-542 GCF_017351415.1 Pseudomonas sp. FW305-25
ATGAACGGGACAACCACATAGGTAACAGAAAAGTTCAGGCACATAGGTAACACCAAATCAGGCCTATGACGCCGGACTGAGCCTGATGTAACCGTCCTGGGCATCTTTCAAATCAAAGCGACCCAACTTGATCGGGCCAAATATGACGTCCCAAATACCCTCACTGATACGCTCCAGACCTACCGTTTCGCGCTTGAGCACATTGCCGACATAGATCCTGAGCCGACCTCTGTTGACGATCCCACAAGAGTCAACGACATAGGTTTCTATATGGCTGGGATACCTCATCACTGGTAGCCGTGCCGGATAAGTTCGATCCGAACAGCAATAACAGGAGGCCGGTGTTCTCTGCCCAAGCGCCTCATGCGGTCGTTCATGATTGTAGTGCTGCTGGAACAGATCAAAGTGCTTTTGCTGAGCGCCCCATTCAATTTCCGGAGGACTGACCAGCGTGCTTTTCAGCGTGCGGTGCATGCGTTCATGACGACCATTTTGCTCGGGTCGACCCGGTTGGATTCGCTCGGGAATGATGCCCAGACGTA
>NZ_JACNDE010000085.1:0-539 GCF_017351415.1 Pseudomonas sp. FW305-25
TCGACCCTCGATCGCATGATCGCCCTGGTGGAAGGCGCCAAGCGCCAGAAGACCCCGAACGAAGTGGCCCTGGATATCCTGCTGATCGGCCTGACCCTGATCTTCCTGATCGTGGTCGTGACCCTGCAGCCGTTCGCCCACTTTGCCAATGGCAGCCTGCCGCTGGTGTTCCTGGTGGCGTTGCTGGTGACCCTGATTCCGACCACCATCGGTGGCCTGCTGTCGGCCATCGGGATCGCCGGGATGGACCGCCTGGTGCGGCTGAACGTGATCGCCAAATCCGGTCGTGCCGTGGAAGCGGCGGGTGACGTGCATGTCCTGCTGCTGGACAAGACCGGCACCATCACCTTCGGTAACCGTCGTTGCGCGGCCATCCACGCAGCGCCTGGGGTCAATCACCAGGAAATGGCCGAGGCGACCTTGCTGGCCTCGCTGGCGGACGACACGGCGGAAGGCAAATCCATCGTCGAATACCTGCGCGGGCTTTATCCACAGCCCGAGCCGGGCGCCGAAATGCTGACCGCCGTGCCGTTCAGTGC
>NZ_JACNDE010000086.1:0-523 GCF_017351415.1 Pseudomonas sp. FW305-25
CGGTATGACTCACCCACATAGGTAACAGAAAAGTTCAAGCACATAGGTAACAGTTTTTAACTGGCAGGGTCGATTCCGAGGAGCTGACCATGCCGTGGCGAGAGCTGAACCCTATGGACCTTAAAGTGATGTTCATTGCCGACTATCTGTCGAGACGCTTTAACTTCCGCGAACTGTGTGCGGCACACAGCATCAGTCGAAAAACGGGCTACAAATGGGTAGCCCGTTACAACGCAGAGGGTGTGCAGGGCTTGGATGAGCGCAGTCGCAGTCGGCATGCTCAGGCACATATCATTCCCTTTGAAATCAAAGCCTCGATCATCGAGTTGCGCTCCAAAGGACCTACGACACCGGGCCCCAAGAAGATCCAGGTGGCTTTGGCTGAGCGTTTTCCAGGGCAGGAGCCGCCCTCTAAAACCAGCATCTACAACATCCTCAAGCGGGCTGGTTTGATAACGCCAAGACGCCTGCGTCAGCGTGTTGCAATCTACCCAATTCCGTTGAAGAGAGCGGACCTCCCCAA
>NZ_JACNDE010000087.1:0-446 GCF_017351415.1 Pseudomonas sp. FW305-25
TGGCGGTAGTCGAGCTTGCTGCCGTCGGGCAGGCGGCAATGGCTGAGCTGGCCGAGCTTGTCGTACTCGTAGCGCAGGGTGCCCCAGCCTTGGTGCTCGGTGATGAGACGGTCTTGCAGGTCGTATTCGTAGGCCAGCGGCCAGTGGCCGTCGTCGACATTCACCAGGCGTCCGAGGGCGTCGTAGCTGTAGTGGATTTCTTCGCCACCGGCCAGGGTTTTCACCAGCAGCCGGCCAGCGGCATCGCGCTGATATTCGGTGACCAGCTCGCTGCCGTCGTCGCCGAATTCGGTTTTCTTCAGCAGGTTGCCGTTGAGGTCGTAGGCATAGGCGGTGCTGCGCCCATCGAAGCCGGTTTCCTGCTGGATCAGGCCGTTGGGGTAGTAGTCCAGGTGGTACTGCTCGCCGCGCTCGTTCTCGATATCGGTGAGCAGCAGGCGTGCGTT
>NZ_JACNDE010000088.1:0-433 GCF_017351415.1 Pseudomonas sp. FW305-25
TGAAACCCGGCTGTCCGGTGTCGACTATCAGGGGCGGGTCTATCGCAAGGGCGCGGTGGATTCGGTACTGGCTTTCGTCGGTCTGCAACGTGGCGACCTGGCCCCGGCGCTGTCCCGGGAGATCGACAAGATCGCCCAGAGTGGCGGCACGCCGTTGCTGGTGTGCGCCGAGGGCAAGCTGCTCGGCGCCATTCACCTCAAGGACGTGGTCAAGCCCGGTATCCGCGAGCGTTTCGCCGAGCTGCGCAAGCTGGGGATCCGCACCGTGATGGTGACCGGTGACAACCCGCTGACCGCCGCCGCCATTGCCGCGGAGGCCGGGGTGGATGACGTGCTGGCTGAAGCCACGCCGGAGAAAAAGCTGGCGCGCATTCGCCACGAACAGAACGACGGCCGCCTGGTCGCCATGTGCGGCGACGGCGCCAACGACGCC
>NZ_JACNDE010000089.1:0-433 GCF_017351415.1 Pseudomonas sp. FW305-25
AGCGTCGTTGGCGCCGTCGCCGCACATGGCGACCAGGCGACCGTCATTCTGCTCGTGGCGAATGCGCGCCAGCTTTTTCTCCGGCGTGGCTTCGGCCAGCACGTCATCCACCCCGGCCTCCGCGGCAATGGCGGCGGCGGTCAGCGGGTTGTCGCCGGTCACCATCACGGTACGGATCCCCAGCTTGCGCAACTCGGCGAAACGCTCGCGGATACCGGGCTTGACCACGTCCTTGAGGTGGATTGCCCCCAGCAGTTTGCCCTCGGCGCACACCAGCAGCGGCGTGCCGCCACTCTGGGCAATCTTGTCGATCTCCCGGGACAGCGCCGGGGCCAGGTCACCCCGTTGCAGACCGACGAAGGCCAGCACCGAATCCACCGCGCCCTTGCGATAGACCCGCCCCTGATAGTCGACACCGGACAGCCGGGTCTCG
>NZ_JACNDE010000009.1:0-209875 GCF_017351415.1 Pseudomonas sp. FW305-25
CTCAGGGGGCATCGACTCCGGTCGGCTTCGCTTCGACCTCCATACGATGTCCTCGACTGCGTCGAGGGGCGCTGCGCGCCATCCCCCTGATGAACGCCTCCACTCGGCCTCCCGATGGGGCGGGTGGATCAAAAGCTAAAGCCTGGCGCGACCTACCGGTCGGCGCTAACCCCTGTAGCCGCTGCCGAGCCTGCGAGGCTGCGATCGACTGCGCAGCAGGCGCAGGGATCTTGAGCCCGCTGGAGGACCTTCGGTCCTATCGCAGCCTGCGGCAGCGGCTACAGGGTTCGCTACTCCTTACGGAGTATTGAGCTGAACCGGCATGACGCCGAGCATCGGGGTGTAGCAAATAGCCTGCTCCGTCGGGTTATCCACACTCAACACGCGTTTGCATCATGACGCCTGCCCAAGCGTTGATCCGCTGGTTTCACCACGCGGTTGGCGCGGGCCAACGGCCATGCAAAGGAAGCGAAATACGCTGGGAGGCGACTGTGCACATAGACGAAATAACCTTTGCCGTGACCGAAACCCTGGCCAGCCTGCTGGAGGTCGATTCCGGGTCGCTGGACGTCGAGCGCTCGTTCCACGAGATGGGCGTCGACTCGGTGCTGATCGTCGGCCTGTCCGCCGAGTTCGAGGACCGTTTCGGCATCTCCCTGGACCCTGAGCTGGCCTACCTGCACGACACCGTGAGCAAGGTCAGCCAGCACCTGTACGGCGTCATCAACCAAGGCGCGTTCGGCGCGGTGGGGGAGGTCAGTCATGGCTGATTCATTGCTCAATATCACCCGCCAGGAACTGCTGGAATTCGTCGGCCTCAACGAGACCGTGGTACGCGCCCAGGGCACTCGCATCGAAACCGCCAGCGGCCAGACCCTGATCGATTTCGTCGGCCAGTTCGGCGCGGTGCCCTTCGGTTATGGCGCGGCGCCTGTTACCGAGGCGATCCACACTTTTCTCGCCAGCGGCCAGGCCTCGCTGGTCCAGCCGCTGATCAACCCCGGCGCGGAAGAACTGGCGCGGCGCCTGATCGAGCTGGCGCCCGGCACCCACTCGAAGGTGACCTTCACCACCAGCGGCGCGGAAACCGTCGAAGCGGCGATCAAGCTGTGCCGCGCCGCGACCCAGCGCGAACTGGTGATTGGCACCCTGACCGGTTTTCACGGCAAGACCCAGGGCGCGGTCGGGGTTACCGGCAAGGCCACCTACCGCGAGCCGTTCCAGATCCGCGCCGACGGTTTCAGCCATGTGCCCTATGGCGACCTGGAGGCCCTCGAGGAACTGCTGAAAACCCGGCGCGCCGCGGCCTTTTTCGTCGAGGCGGTGCAAGGCGAGGCGGGCATGATCACCCCACCGCCAGGCTACCTGCTGGCGGCGCAGAACCTCTGCCGCCAATACGGCACTTTGTTCGTGCTCGACGAGATCCAGACCGGCCTGGGCCGTACCGGTGAGCTGTTCGCCGCCACCGCCCACGGTCTGGAGCCGGACGTGGTGCTGTTGGCCAAGGCCTTGGGCGGCGGCGTCGCGGCCATTGGCGCGTGCATCTACGGCGAGCAATGCTGGAGCCGCGATTTCGACCGGCACCACAGTTCCACCTTCGCCGTGAACGGCTTCAGCGCCGCCATCGGCCTGGCCGTGCTCGACCAGCTCACGGCCAACGACGGCGCCCAGCTCAAGCATGCGGCGGAGCAGGGCGCCTACCTGTACGCCGGGCTGTCGCGGCTGGTGCAGGACTATCCCGAGGTGTTCCACAGCCTCGACGGCCGCGGCCTGATGCTCGGCCTGAAGTTTCGCCGTTGGAGCGGCGAGCGCCTGTACACGCTGTCCCTGGCCAGCGCTTTCGGCGCCCTGGTGCCGATCGTCTGCGGCTACCTGAAAAGCCGGCATGGGGTGTACTGCCTGCCGACCCTCACCGAGGGCAACGTGCTGCGCATCCAGCCGCCGCTGTGCATCGAGCGCGCCGATATCGACCTGCTGCTCGAAGGCCTCAAGGCGGTGGCGGAATTGGTGGTGCATAACCAGCAACACCGCTTGATTCTCGAAGCCCACGGTTATGCCGGGCCACGGGGGGCCCTGAGCCCCTGGATCGCAGCGGGCAAACCACGCAGCAGCGGGCGTTGCCTGGGGCGCTTTGCCTTCCTGCTGCACCCGACCACCGCCGAGAGCGTCAACGGCGACAGCGTGGTGGATGGCCTGGGGCTGTCGGCGGCGGAAAAAACCTTTATGCAGGGCTGGCTCGACGACTTCTCCGAATGGGCCAAGCCCGACCTCGACGCCGGGGTGTCCTATCACGCCCGCCGGGTCTACAACGATGCCGGCGACTACGTCGAAGGCTGGCTGGTCGGCAGCCTGCTGCAACCGCGCGACCTGATGCGCCTGAGCCTGGGCAAGCGGCGCAAGCTGCTGGCCAACTACCTGGACAGCGTCGCCGAGCTGGAGGTGGATTTCGTCGGGTTGGGGGCCTACACCTCGGTGATTTCCAGTGCCGGCGTGGATGTCATCAATGAGCGGTTCCACACCACCACCGGCAACAGCCTGACGGCCATGGTTGGTGTCGATGCGCTGCTGAGCACTTGCGCCAACCGCGGCGCGCCGCTGGCCAAGCGCCTGACCGGGGTGATCGGTGCCTACGGTTCGGTGGGTCGCCTGGCCAGCCTGCGCCTGGGGCGCTTCTGCGAGCACCTGGTATTGCTCGGCAATGGGGCCAATCGGGGCGCCATGGACGAGCTGCGGCTGGTGGCCGGCGAGTTGTATCGCGATGCCTTGCTGCAGATCCAGGGCGGCCACAGCAGCGGCATCGCCAAGACCCTGGTGCTGCTCCTGCCGAGCCTGGCCAGCGTCGAGCAACTGCTGGATCGCGACCTTGGCGACGAGGAGCAATTGCGTACGCTGTTCGACAGCGTCGATGCCCTGGCCCAGGGCAAGCCGCAGGTGCAGCCGCCGCTGGTGATCACCGCGGACCTGGGCCACTGGCTGCCGCGTCTGGAAACCGTGCTCTCGGCCACCTCCAATGGCTCGGCCTTTATCGACCCGCTGGTGCTGCATCAGAACGCGATCATCTGCGACTGCGCGCAGCCGCCGGACATCGGCCACGTCACTCTGGCACTGCGCCCGGACGTCACGGTGATCGAAGGCGGCCTGATCCATCTGCCCGACCGCAGCCAGCGTTTCGGCCAACAGAACCTCACTGGTCTGCCCACGGGCGTGACCTTCAGTTGCCTGGCCGAAACCATGGTCCTGACCATGGCCGGCCTGCAGCGCGACTACAGCATCGGCAAGCGTCCTCCACTGGAGGATGCCGAAGCGATCTTCGACCTGGCCCGAGCC
Source organism: Pseudomonas sp. FW305-25 (assembly GCF_017351415.1). Classification (NCBI taxonomy): domain Bacteria; kingdom Pseudomonadati; phylum Pseudomonadota; class Gammaproteobacteria; order Pseudomonadales; family Pseudomonadaceae; genus Pseudomonas; species Pseudomonas sp. FW305-25. Next base: position 3,328 of record NZ_JACNDE010000009.1, read on the forward strand.
TTCGGTTTCGCCCCCGCGGTGGAGCAGTTGATCGAAAAAGCCGGTTAACCCTGACAACGAGAAAGGAGTCCACACCATGTCGATGCACAACGCCCGCAACGTCACCGAGAAGTACCTGCCGGGCCTGCTCGCCGCCCTCCGGGAGCGCGGCCTGATGGCCCTGGAGCAAGCCGATCCGGCCGTGCTCTGCGGGCTGTTTCGCGACTACCGCGCCGCCGGCCTGATCATCCCCGAGACCTACGGCGGCCTCGGCGCCTCGCCGGAGGAAACCGTGGAGATCCTGCGCGCCATCGGTTCGCTGTGCCCATCCCTGGCGGTGATGATGACCATGCACCACCACACCATCGCCACCATCGTGCAACTGGGCGGGTTGATCCCGGCGGCGGAAGAGCTGTTGTGGGGCATCACCCAGAACCAACTGCTGATCGCCTCGGCCTTCGCCGAGGGCAAGCCGGGCTCGGAGATCTTCAACCGCAGCGTCAAGGCGCGGCCGGTGGAGGGCGGTTTTGTCCTCGACGGCAGCAAGAAGCCCTGCACCATGAGCCACCACATGGACGTGATCGTGGTCGGCGTCGCCTGTGAACAGGACGACGGCAGCGTCAGCCAGGGCTTTGCCGTGGTCTTTGCCGATGGCAGCACGATCACCCGCGAACCCTTCTGGAACGCCACGGTGCTGCGTGCCACCGACAGCAACGAACTGGCGTTCAACGGCGTGTTCGTGCCCAGCGAGCGCATGTTGTTGGCCGACGGCGCCGACAGCGAAGAAGTGGCCGCCACCGCCATGGAAACCTCGCTCAACGGCCTGAGCTGGTTCCAGCTGATGGTCGGCGGCAGCTACCTGGGCGTGGCTTCGGCGCTGGTTGACCGGTTGCTGAGAAAGCCCTTCGCCGACCCCGCGCAACTGGCCCTGCTGTGCATCGAACTGGAGGGCGCCCATCAGGCGCTGCTCGGCACCGCCGGCGAATTGCAGGCACAACAGGATGCGCCGATGAACACCTACCACAAGGCGCTGTGCACGCGCTTCCTGGTGCAGGCGGCGATCGAGCGGGCGACCAACCTCAGCGTCGAGCTGTTGGGTGGCATGGCGTTCATCGCCTCCGACGAAGTGGCCTATCTGCTGGCGGCCTCCCGGGCGATCGGCTTCCACCCGATCTCCCGCAGCGCCGCCACGCCGTTGCTGGCGCAGTTCCTGCGCGAGTCCTACAGCGCCTGATTCGCCTGCTACCGCAGCCGGAGCTTCGGCGCCCCTGGCGTCGCTCCGGCCTCGGCAACATGCCTAATGGAGTAGAAGCATGAGTAGCGATTTTCTCTATCCGCCGCGCCCGGCCAATGTCGGTCGCGGGTTTCACTGCCTGGCTATTCCGCTGTTCAGCCTGCTGCTGGTGTTCAACACCGCGGCCATCGTCGTGATTCTGGCCCTGTCGTGCACCTTGCAGGCCGGGCGCCGGATGCTGTCGTGGCTGCCGGGAATGAAGGCTCTGGGCAACTGGCTGGTGACGAGCTATCACCGCTTGTTGCAACCCCTGGCCGACCGCTTGCTCAAGGACCCGCGGGACGAGCCGATCCTGGCCGCCGCCATCAGCCTGGGCCTGACCGCCGGGCCGGTGCTCATCGCCCAGCTGTGGCTCAAGGAAATCTCCTGGCTGCTGGTGCTGCTGTTCTACGCCTTCGTCTATGGGCCGAACATTCGCGGCTTTGTCCGCTCCTTCAGCGCCATGCATCAGGAAGGCCACGTGCCCGGTGGCATCTTCAAGCGTTCGAGCCTGCTCGATCGCTGGGTCGGCAATTCCTTCCTGTACATGTTCTTCGCCATTCCCATGGGCCTGATCCCCCATGCGGCGGCGCACCTGCAACAGCATCACCGGGAAAACGCCGGGCCGCTGGATGTCTACGCCACCGCGCGCTACGACCATGCCAGCGCCTGGGATTTCGCCGTGTATATGGTGCGCGAGGTGATGTACCAGCAGTTCATGGTTTCGCCCTGGCTGTACTTCAAGAGCAAACACAAGCGCAGCCAGGCCCGGGCCATGGTCATGGGCAACCTGGTGCATGTCGGGCTGTTCGTCGCGCTGGCGTGCTACAGCCTGCCGATCGCCGTGCTCTACATGCTGGTGCCCTGGTGCGCGAGCAACTTCCTGATGGGCGTCATCCACTGGAGCCAGCACGCCTTCTACGGCGGCCAGCAAGACCCCAAGGACTGGATGTACAACACCGTGACCCTGCTGGAAACACCGGTGAACATCCTCAACGAGGGTTACCACGCCTGCCACCATCACTGGTCCGTCGGCCACTGGTCGGAGAGCCCGGCGCTGTTCGAGCGGCTCAAGCCGGAACTGGCGGCCGCGGGTTCCATGGTGTTTCGCGACCTCAGCGTATTCGGCCTGTTCGTGCTGCTGATGCTGCGCCGCTTCGATGCGTTGGCGGACAAGCTCGACTGGTGGCAGCCGCTGGACCACGCAGAGAAAGTCCGCCTGCTGCAATTCCGGGTGCTGCCGGCGCCCATCGCGGCCCATGAACATGCCCATCAACGGCGCCTCGCCACACCGCGCAACGCCGACGAACCCACCCCCGCGCACAGCGCCCTGGGCCAGCCATGAACCGTCCCCTGACTTTGAAAGTCGCCGCCATCGAACGGGAAACCGACGACGCGGTCACCATTCACCTCAAGCAGCCGCTGCTGCGCAAAGTCCGCTACAGCGCCGGGCAGTACCTGACCCTGGAGGTCGACGTCGACGGCGCCAAGGGCTGCCGCGCCTATTCCATCAGCAGCACGCCGGGGCTGGACAAGACCCTGTCAATCACCGTCAAGCGCGTGGCCGGCGGCAAGGTTTCCAACCGCCTGGTGCAGGAGCTGAGCGCCGGCGACGCGGTGCAGACCCTCGGCACCCACGGCCGCTTCACCTTCGCCCCGCAGCCGGGCCGGGGGCGGCACCTGGTGCTGCTGGCGGCGGGCAGCGGGATCACGCCGATCTTCTCGATCCTCAAGTCGGCGCTGCACTTCGAGCCGGACGCCCAGGTGTCGCTGATCTACGGCAACCGCAATCAGCAGTCGGTGATCTTTCGCGACAAGCTCGACCAGCTGCGCCAGACCTTCGGCGAGCGCTTGCAACTGGTGCATGTGCTGTCGCGGCCGGACACCCCGGGGGCCCACGAAGGGCGCCTGACCCGGCAGCGGGTGATCGAGATTCTCGGCGCGCTGCCCGGCCCGCAAGCCCGCGAATACTACAGCTGCGGCCCCAGCGGCATGATGGACGAGGTGACCGCCGCCCTGGAGGCCCTGGGTATCGCCCCGGAAAGCGTGCACCAGGAGCGTTTCACCCCGGCCAAGGCGCCAGTGGCCAGCGGCGACACGGAAAAACGCGTGGAGCTGCTGATGCAGGGCCAGGCGTTCAGTTTCACGGTCGCCCCGGGCCAGACCCTGCTCGACGCGGCCCTGGCCAGCGGCGTGCAGCCACCGTTTTCCTGCCGCAGCGGTTTCTGCACGGCCTGCGTCTGCACCCGGCTGGCGGGGCAGGTACGCATGCGCGAGGACCATGGGCTGTCGGCGGACGAACTGAACCGGGGCCAGGCACTGTTGTGCGTGGGCTATCCATTGACGGACGACGTGCGCCTGCAAGTCGATTAGCGATACAGACAGAGGAAGGTCAATTCATGAATCATTCAACCCACCACGCCGCCGAGGACGAACTGCGGCTGGCCAAGCGCGCCGAACTGCGGGTCGACCGCGAGCGCCAGGCCCAGCTGCAGGCACTGATGCAGCCGCAGCCGCTGAAGTTCGTGCTCTGGTCGGTACTGCATGTGCTGGTCTGGTGCGCGGCGGCGCTGTACATCCTGCTCGGCGACAACCCCTGGGGCCTGGCGCTGGCGGTGCTGGTGCTGGGCAACCAGCTGCATGCCTTCACCGTGCTGCAGCACGATTGCGGGCATGCCAGCGGCTTTCGTTCGGCGGCGCTGAACCTGTGGGTCGGGCGCTTCATGGCCTGGTTCATCGTGTTCCCGTTTTCCTCCTTCACCGAGTGCCACAAATACCATCACCGCTACCTGGGCGACCCGGACAAGGACCCCGACGACTGGAACTACACCGGCGGGGTGAAGTGGATGTTCCTGCGCATCGCCGTGTTCGTGCCGCGCTTCATCTACTTTTCCCTGGTGCGCTACGGCAAGGCGGTGCGCAACCGGGTGCTGCGCGAGCTGGCGTTCAATCTGCTGTCGATGGCGGCGATCGGCGCCTGGTGCTACAGCCAGGGGCTGATGCTGCAATTCGTGCTGATCTTCATCGTGCCGCTGCTGTTGCTGGCGCTGGTGATCAACCCGATTTCCCGGGGCTATGAGCACTTCCCCATGGCCACCCTGGCGGTTGGCGACCCGGAGCGCCTGGACCTGGCGAAGAACACCGTGACCGTCAGCGACCGGCTGATCGGCCTGTTGTGGGCCAATATCAACTACCACGTCGAGCATCACATCTACCCCGGCGTGCCCTTCGTCAACCTGCCGCGGCTGGCGGCGCTGCTGGACAACAAGCCCTACCTGCGCGACCGCTGGCTGCTGGCGCGGATGTTCGCGCGACGTCCGGTAACAACTTGCGCCGAACCTCGGCGAGCGGCGTGAGCTACATTTACAGCGCCCGAAGGAGCGCCACTCACCGAGGATTCACGGATGACCTGTATTTTCTGCCAGATCGCGGCCGGCGAATTGCCCAGTGCCCTGGTCTATCGCGACACCCACTGCATGGCCTTCATGGATGTGCATCCGCTGGGGCAGGGGCACTTGCTGCTGATCCCGCTGGCCCATGTGGAAAAACTCGAGCAACTGCCCACGGTCATCCGCCAGCACCTGTACCAGGTGTTCGATACCCTGCTCGCCGCCCAGCGGCGCGCCGGCTTCGGGGTGGAAGGCACGCACCTGATCGTCAACGACGGCAAGGCCACCAACCAGCACATTCCCCACGCCCACCTGCACCTGGTGCCGCGGCAAAGGGGCGATGGGCTGGGTTTCGGCCTGCGCATGTTCATGCACTTCACCGGCATATTCGGCCGCCGCACGCCCCTGCAGACCCTGCGTCGCCAGGCCCTGGTGATCGCCGCCGAACTCGACCCGCAGGCGCTGGAGAACCTGGCGCACCGGACCAGCAGGCTGCACGCAACGTCAACCTAACCGCCAGGGCCGGTGAGCGGCCCACCCTCGATCCACAGAACTTCGGAATGAACAGCCGTGCATGCGCTGCGGGCGGTCTCGCCCGGCGTTTGTGCCGCCAGGAGTCAGGAACATGAGTGCGCTACTTCAGGAGCAGGCCGACCCCGCGCGGGTCTATCGGGTCGTGATCATCGGCGCCGGCTTCTCCGGCATCGGCATGGCGATCAACCTGCGCCAGCGCGGCGAACAGGACTTCCTGATCCTCGAACAGGAAGCCGGCGTCGGCGGCACCTGGTGGGTCAATCAGTACCCCGGCTGTGCCTGCGATATTCCTTCCCACCTCTATTCGTTTTCCTTCGAGCCCAACCCCGACTGGTCGCGGCGCTTTTCGCCGCAGCCGGAGATCCGCGATTACCTCAGGCACTGCGCCGACAAGTATCAGGTGCTGCAACACTGTTGCTTCAACACCGCGGTCACCGGCCTGCGCTGGCTGGAAGAGCGCGCCCTGTGGCAGGTGACGGATGCCCGTGGCGGCGTGCGTTTTGCCCAGGTGGTGGTGGCCGGCACCGGGGCCTTGTCGACCCCGGACTATCCCCGACTGCCGGGGCTTGAGCGCTTCAAGGGCCGGGTCTTTCATTCCCAGCATTGGGACCATGACTACGTCCTGGCCGGCAAGCGAGTGGGGGTGATCGGCACCGGCGCCTCGGCGATCCAGTTCGTGCCGCAGATCCAGCCGCGGGTGGCCAGCCTGGCGGTGTTCCAGCGCACGCCGCCGTGGATCATCCCCAAGCCGGACCGGGCCTTTTCCACGACCGCCCAGCGCCTGCTGCGGCGTTTTCCCGCGGTGCAGCGGCTGTTGCGCGGGCTGATCTACACCGCCCATGAAACCCGGGTGTTCGGCTTCGTGTTCAACCCGCGGCTGATGGCCTTGCACAAATGGCTGGCGCTCAACCTGTTGCGGCGCCAGGTCAAGGACCCGGAACTGCGCCGGCGACTGACCCCGGACTACGCCATCGGCTGCAAGCGCATCCTGCTGTCCAACGATTATTTTCCGGCCCTGGCCCAGGCCAACACCCGGCTGGTCACCAGCGGTATCCGTGAAGTCACCGAGGACGCGCTGATCACCGTCGACGGCCAGCGCCATGCCCTGGATGCGCTGATCTTCGGCACCGGCTTCAAGGCGCGCACGCCGTTCCCGGCGGGGATGATCCTCGGGCGTGGCGGGGTGGACATAGTCAACACCTGGCAGCAGGGCAGCGAAGCCTACAAGGGCACCACGGTCAGCGGCTTTCCCAATCTGTTCCTGTTGATGGGCCCCAACACCGGCCTGGGGCACAACTCCATCGTCTACATGATCGAGTCGCAGATCGCCTACATCCTCGGCGCCCTGGACACCCTGCAACGCCTGGGAGTGACCAGCGTCGATGTCGATCCACAGGCCCAGGCGCGCTTCAACCAGGGCCTGCGCCACCGGCTGCGCGGTGCGGTATGGAGCGTCGGCCGTTGCCAGAGCTGGTACATGGACCCCGACAGCGGGCGCAACGTCGCCCTGTGGCCAGGGTTCAGCTGGCAGTTCCGGCAGCAGACCCGTTATTTCGATGCCGAGGCCTATCGCCTCACCTCGCACCCCCAAGGAGTGAAACCATGAGCCATCCGGGCAAGAGCGTGTTTGTGTTCGGCCTGTACATGTTGTTGCTGGGCGCCGCGTTGGTGCTGGCGCCGAACCTGTTGTTGCCGTTGTTCGGCTTCGCCCTGACCGATGAGGTGTGGATCCGGGTGATGGGCCAGTTGGCCTTGTACCTGGGCGTCTATTACGTCTGGGCCGGCTACACCGAGCGGCGCGAGTTGATGGCCCTGACGGTGGCGATCCGCCTGTCGGTGCCGGTGTTTTTTGCCGCCTTCGTCGCCGCCGGGCTGGTGTCGCCGGTGCTGTTGCTGCTGGCCTTGCCGGACCTGTGCGGCGCGTTGTGGACCTGGCGCGCGCTGAAGGCTGCGCGGGCTTCCCGCCAGTCGCTGGGTAACGCCTGACCCCGCCAGTCTTCTGTTGCCTTGTCCCGCCAGCTAACCCTGGCGGGGTACTCCTTTGCAGTGATTACCGCGCGGCTGCATCCCCTCCATACTCGCCATCAGCCCTGGCGGGTGCCACCCATGTGGCGCCCGGAGACCTGCCGACACTTCAAAGGATCCACGATGAAGATTGAACTGATGCAACTGGCCGGTCGTGACGGCGACACGGCCTACAACCTCGAGCGGGTCCTGCAGGGCATTGCCGACTGTGATGACGACATCGACCTGCTGGTCTTCCCGGAAACCCAGATCAGCGGTTTCGCCAACCAGCAGCAACTGGCCGAGGTCGCCGAGCCATTGGACGGGCCGAGTATCCAGGCCGTATTGCGGGCGGTGCGCGCCAAGGGTATCGCGGTGGTGGTCGGCATCGCCGAAAAAGCCGCCGGCCATTACTACAACACCTCGCTGCTGGTGACCCCCGAAGGGGTGGCGACGAGTTATCGCAAGACTCACCTGTGGCCCGACGAGCGCGGCCTGTTCCAGCCCGGTGACCGTTACACCACCGTGCTCTGGCGGGGCGTGCGGGTCGGCCTGCTGATCTGCTACGACATCGAACTGCCGGAAAGCGCCCGCGCCCTCGGCCAACTGGGCGCCGAGCTGATTCTGGTGAGCAACGGCAACATGGACCCCTACGGCCCGGTGCACCGCACCGCGATCATGGCCCGTGCCCAGGAGAACCAGGCCTTCGCGGTGATGGTGAACCGGGTCGGCAGCGGCACCGGCGGCCTGGTGTTCGCCGGTGGCAGTGCGCTGGTCGATCCCTTCGGCCGGCTGCTGTTCGAGGCCGGCCGCGACGAGTGCCGGCAGGTGGTGCAGCTCGACCTCGGGCAACTCAAGGCCGCTCGCCGCGATTACGACTACCTGCACGACCGGCGCCTGCAACTGTCCGGCGAATACGTCGAGCACGCCGATGGCCGTCGCGAGCTGTTGATCCCTTAAACCCCATCGCTGTTTTTCCGCCGCTTTCGGCCCTGCCATAACAATCCATAATCAGCAGGCGAGGCGCACGTCCCTTGGGCGGGTGCCAACGCTCGGAGTCCTCAGATGAAAGCTATCCGCTGTTTGCCCCTGGCCCTGGCCGCACTGTTCGGTTTCGCTACGGCCCAGGCCGCCGAACCGAGCGTGCATTTCTACAACTGGTACGACTACATCGCCCCGGACACGCCCGGACAGTTCCACAAGGAAACCGGCATCAGCGTGCTGCAGGACACCTTCGACAACAGCGACGTGATGCAAAGCAAGCTGATGGCCGGGCGCAGCGGCTATGACGTGGTGGTGGCCAGCAGCGACCTGCTGCCGAACCTGATCAAGGCCGGGGTGCTCCAGGAACTGGACCGCAGCCAGCTCGGCAACTGGTCGCACCTGGACCCCGAGATGCTGGCCAAGGTGCAGAGCAACGACCCCGGCAACCGCTTCGCCGCACCCTACCTGTGGGGCACCACGGGCATCGGTTATGACGTCGACAAGGTCAAGGCGCTGCTCGGCGACCAGGCGCCGGTGGACTCCTGGGACCTGATCTTCAAGGAAGAGAACCTGGCCAGGCTCAGCCAGTGCGGGGTGGCCATGCTCGATGCACCGAACGAAATCATCCCCATCGCCCTGCATTACCTGGGCCTGCCCTACAACAGCCAGAACCCCGAGGATTACAAGAAGGCCGAGGCCTTGCTGCTCAAGGTCCGGCCGCATATCCGCTACTTCGATTCGTCGAAGTTCATCTCCGACCTGGCCAACGGCAACGTCTGCGTGGTGGTGGGCTGGAGCGGCGGGGTGTTCGATGCCCAGGTCGCCTCGCAGAAGGCTGACAACGGCCGCCGTCTGGTCTACAGCATTCCGCGCGAAGGCGGGCCGGTCTGGGTGGAGAACCTGGTGTTGCTCAAGGACGCGCCGCACCCACAGGATGGCCTGAAGTTCATCGACTACCTGTTGCGTCCGTCAGTGATTGCCCAGTCTTCCGACTACCTGGGCTACCCCAACGCCAACCGCGATGCCACAGCGCTGGTGGAGCAGAAAATCCGCGACAACCCGGGTGTCTATCCGTCCAGGGAAGTGATGGCCAGGCTGTTCCCGCTGGAACCGCTGCCGCTGAAAATGGAACGGGTGCGTACCCGGGTCTGGAGCAAGGTCAAGACCGGGAGCTGAGCCTGGGGGGAGTGGACAGCCATGCTGGCCAAGGGGAAAGGGGCGTCACGCAAGGAAGGAGCAGAACTGGCTACATCCGTGTAGCCAGTTCCGAAGGGACGGTACTACGCATTGTTCAATGAAGCTCCTGAGCAAAGTCGCAGTGAGCCAGGCGGGATATCTCGATTCATATCCACAACGGGTTCTTCATCGAACTCGAACCCGCTGCCTGAACGCCCGGTGTCGCTATTACTTGAGCGTTACATCGAGCATCGGCGGGATGTAACCGTAGTCGTACTCGGCTACCACGAAGGTCTGTTGCCCTTTGATCCTGATCCCGACCGTCGGTGCTTCGGTACCGCCGATACGAGTCTGCGTGCCGCTTTCGTCGGTCGGTACGCTGTCGATAAAGGAGGTCACCAGGCCGTTGGGCATCACACAGTGCGAGTAGGTCTGGAACGGCTGGGAGGACGGGTTGCCCAACACCAGGCCGGAACCGTTCAACGGCACGTAGGGACCGAACAGCGAGTCGGCGACAAAACCGTACACCCCGTCCGGCCCGGTCACGCCGTCGGCATAGGTGAAGGTGTGGCTGATGGTGAACAGGTAGTACTTGCCGTCCTGGAACACGAAGTGCGGGCGTTCGGTCTGGTCGTTGACGCCGACCGCGGTCAGCAGCGGCGGCAGCATTTCCCAGTCGTCGCCGTCTTCGTCACGGGCCACGGCGATACCGACGCAGGCGGTCTGGAAGCGGGAGTTGCCGACGTCTTCATAACCTGGCGGCACGTCGCCGATTTCTGCTTCGCCCACTGTGTGCGAGCCGCGCTCGCCGGCCACGTTGCCTTCGAACAGCATGTACAGCTTGCCGTCGTTGGGGTCGCGGAACGGCCATGGATCGCGGAAGCCCCAGAAGGGGTTCTGCGCTTCGGTCTGGTACATCTTGCCGTCGGCCTCGAACAGCGGCTTGACCTTCTCGAAGCCGACCATGCTGACGCCATGCTCGGTGGTCACCACCCGGCCACGCACCTTGACGATGGTCGCGCCCGGCGTGACGGCGGTGTAGTACAGATCCACTTCACCCTGTTCGTTCAACAGGATCGGCGTGCCGGCCCATTCGCGAACCGTGGGCGAAACACCTTCGGCCATCACCCGGCCACCCAGTTCCCAGTCCTTGCCGGTACGGGAAAACCAGTAGTACATCTTTGCCCGACCATGGCGGTCGTTCCAGTCGCGGGTGATGTCGTAGTTGCCGTTTTCGTCGATGTACTGCGGGTCGTTCGGATGACGATCCGCGGTCAGGGTGAAGATTACCGACCAGCCGTCGACCGAGGTCACGTTACCGTCCAGGTCGCGCAGCGGCATGGTGTCCCAGATGAACACCTCGTTGCTCAGTACCGGGAAATCCGCGCTGACCAGTGGCTGGGTCGTGGTGGGATCGTCCGCATGGACTTTCAGCGCATCGGCGCGAGTCCAGAGGCTGGGTTGATGGGGTGTTTTGCCGAATTTTTCAGTGTTGCTTTTCATAGGTAATACCTCGTCCGTGAATGGATTCACATAAATGCTCATCAAAAAATACTGTATGTACATACAGCAATTTCACCTTAAGCGAGGCGATTTTTCGGGTCAAGGGTAAATTTGCATTTATGCATAATTGCCGTTTTTGCTGGAGCTGATACGTTTCAGCTTGTTGTGTTTCCAGAAGTTTGTTTTTCGGCCTGATCAGCGACGATGCCAGCAAAATGCGCGCTTGGAACCGTTGGTCGGTCCGAGGGGCGCAGAAGGGGAAAGGAAGGGGGCGGAACAAGGTCAAGGGCGGGAGTCGAACCTGGGCGGATCGGTCAACGCCGCCGAGCGCTGCGAACATTGTCGCTGTCATGGCGCGGACGTAGCCTGAGCCCTCGTCGCCTGAATCACGGTCAGCAGAGGGGGATAGCTCTCATGAAGGGTGCAATCGACGCATGGGCACAACCGGCCAACGGCCGGGCGCGGCTGTTGCTGCCGGAGGTGGCGCGGTTGTTCGAGAAGTCAGGTTCCGCGTACTTGCTGGACCAGCCGCTGAGCATCGAGCAGACCGTCGAGCTGATGGACCAGGCCGGGGTCGAGAAGCTGATGCTGGCGGCCTGGTGCCGGCCGGAGCGCTGGGTGTTCAGCAACGATGAAATTGCTGCATTCACCCGCGCCTATCCCGAGCGTTTCGTCGGCGTGGCCACGGTGGACCTGAGCCGGCCGATGGCGGCGCTGGCCGAGCTGCAGCGGGCGGTGGACGAGCTGGGCTGCAAGGCCCTGCGCATTGTGCCCTGGCTGTGGAAACTGCCGCCCAACCACCGCCTGTACTACCCGCTGTACGCCAAGTGCGTGGAGCTGGGCATTCCCTTCTGCACCCAGGTCGGCCACACCGGCCCGCTGATGCCTTCGGAAACCGGGCGGCCGGTGCCTTATCTGGATGAGGTGGCGCTGGACTTCCCGGAACTGCGAATCGTCGCCGGGCACATCGGCCACCCCTGGACCGACGAGATGATCGGCCTGGCCTGGAAGCACGACAATATCTACATCGACACCTCGGCCTACCTGCCGGCCTATTACCCGCCGCAGCTGCTGCATTTCATGCGCACCTACGGGCAGGACAAGGTGTTGTTCGGCAGTAATTTCCCGCAGTTGCCGTTCGCCAAATGCATGCAGCAGGTCCAGGCCCTGGAGCTGCCGGAGCCGGTACGGGACAAGTTCCTGCAGGGCAATGCGCGGCGGGTATTCGGCTTGTAACGCAGCGCTTCAGGCGTGGTCCTGGTAGCGGCGTCGGCTGAAAAACAGCGAGCTGCCCATGGTCACCAGCGCCACGGCGGCCAGCCCGGTATCGATATCGCCCAACATGGGCGGCAAGAACAGTATCCACAGCAGCCCGGCGAGGCCCATGGCCAAGCCTGTCCATTTCCTCAGCGGGTAAGGCTTCATCCAGTAGTACAGCGGCATCAGCAGCAGGTATAGCAGTAGAAAGGGGATGTACTGCTTCATGAGTCTTGCTCGCCGCGGTCGAAGTTCGCTGGGCTGGCGGCCGTGGGCCGCTCTCTGTAGCTGGGACACGTCATGTTGCACTTCCTTGTCGATGGCATGAGGCGCGCCAGTGTCCATGGCGAGCGGCTTTTGTGCAAACGCGCGGTGTTATGCCAACCGCGCCAGGCAGCCCTCGAGAATATCCAGCCCTTCTTCCAGCACCTGCGGCTCAATGGTCAGCGGCGCCAGCAGGCGGATGATGTGCCGCGACTTGCCGCTGGGCATCAACAGCAGGCCGGCGTCCCGCGCGGCGCTGAGCAGTGCGCTCAGTTGCTCCGGGGCCGGCGAGCCGTCGGCCTTGACCAGCTCGATGCCACGCATGGCGCCGACCCCGGTCAGGCGCCCTAGATAAGGCGTCAGGCGCTCGGCCCGCCAGCGCTGGTAGCGGCTGACGATGGCCTGCTCCTGGCGTTCGCCCCAGGTTTGCAGATTGTGGTCGCTCATCTCGTCCAGGGTCGCCAGGGCTGCCGCGCAGGCGATGGGGTTGCCGGAATAGGTGCCCCCCAGGCCGCCCTTGGGCAGGTTGTCCAGCAGCGCCTTGCGCCCGAGCACCGCGCCCAGGGGCACACCGCCACCGATGCTTTTGCCCAGCAGGACCAGGTCCGGTTCGATCCCCAGCCGCGAGAAGGCGAAGCGCTGGCCGGTGCGGCCGAAGCCGGACTGGATTTCATCGGCGATCAGCAGGATGCCCTGTTCATCGCAGAAGCGTCGCAAGGCGCGGGCGAACTCGACGTCCAGGGCCAGGAAACCGGCCTCGCCCTGCACCGCTTCGACGATGAAACAGGCCACTTCGGCGACATCGATCTCCACGCTGAACAGCCGGTCCATGGCCTTCAGCGCCTCCTCGCAGGTCACGCCGTTGTCCGCGCTCGGGTAGGGCAGGTGATACACCGGGCCGGGCAGCACGCCGATCTTCTGCTTGTAGGGTGCGACCTTGCCGTTGAGGTTGAGGGTGGCCAGGGTGCGGCCATGGAAGCCGCCATCGAAGGCGATTACCGCGGTGCGCCTGGTGGCACCACGGACGATCTTCAAGGCATTCTCCGCCGCCTCCGCGCCGCTGTTGGTGAGCATGCCGCTGACCGGGTAACTCAAGGGCACGAAGCGCGCCAGCCGCTCCATGAACTCCACATAGGGCCCGTGGGGCGCCGCGTTGAACGCGTAGTGGGTCAGCCGGGTGGCCTGCTGCTGGATCGCCGCCACCACCCGCGGATGACAATGCCCCAGGTTGAGCACGCCGATCCCGCCGACGAAATCGATGTAGCGCTTGCCATTCTCGTCCCACACCTCGGCATTCTTGCCGTGGCTCAGGCGGATGGGGTGAACGATGGAAATCGACTGGCTGATGCTTTCGCTGCTCATGGGCTAAGGGCTCTGTCTGCCTGGAACATGCGGGCTATCTAAGCCAAGAGCGGGGTGGGGCCGCAAACGAAATAAAGTGCGGGGGTCAGTATGAAAATTCCGGATGTTGGATTGGGGCGGGATCAGTCGTTAAGCGGCGCGGCGTTCCTGGCCCTGGCCCGGCGCTGACGCAGCAGGGCGACCAGCACCACCAGCACCACGACCCCGAGGACAATCGGCAGGCGATAAGGCTTCAAATCACCGAACAGATGCTCCAGCGCATCGCCGGCCCAGTAGCCGCCGCAGACGAACAGCGTGGCCCAGAGCAGCGCGCCGAGCATGTTCAGCAGGGTGAAACGCAGCGGCGACAGACCGCTGGCGCCGATCACCACCGGGCCGACCCAGCGCATGCCATACATGAAACGCACCGCCAGCACCGAGGTCGAGGGGTAACGCCGGATCAGCCCGGTCACCCGCTCGATGGCGGCCTGCTGGCCCTTCAGGCGCGGCAACAAACGCCCGCCGAAATGCCGCCCGCTCCAGAACAGCAACTGGTCGCCGAACATCCCGCTGACCGTCGCCACGGCAATCACCACCCACAGGTCCAGCACTTGCTGATGCGCCGCCATGCCGCCCAGGAGCAGCACGGTTTCGCCTTCGAGCAGGCAGCCGAGGACGATCACCCAGTAACCGTAGGTCGCGAGCAGGGCATGCAGGTCGAGGTGTTCGAGCATGGGAATCCGGGAGCCTTTGAAGAGCTAATGGGGTGGTGCGATCAACCGGCTGAACCATAGCGTGTCCGAGCGAGTCCATTGTTGCGAATCGCTCGGCGGGGTTTAGTCTTCCTCTGGCGCCAGCATCCGGGTTTTCGGTGCGCCATTGGCGTTGTGCTGGTAGATCTCCCGGGGTTGGCCGTTGTCGTTGAAGAACACCTGGCCAATGCCCGCCGAGTTCCACAGCCGTTCGCCGGCCTCGCGATGTTCGGGGCTGTAGGGCACCACTCGCATCAGCCGGCGGCGGGTGAACCAGTTCAACGGCGAGCGTGGCGAATACAGCCAGCGGTTGAGGCGGTCGAACCATTCCAGCAGGGTCGGTGGAAACTCGTTCTTGATGCCGCTGCTGGTGATCTGCCAGATCTTCGGGCCGCCCTTGCGGTGGCGGATCAGCACTTCGTAGACGAAGGAGTAATGCACGTCGCCGGAGAGGATCACGTAGTTACCCGGGGTGCGCGAGTGGCGGAAAATATTCAGGATCACCTGGGCCGCGCCGCGGTGGGCCATCCAGTTTTCCGCGTCCACCAGCAGCGGGTGGCCGCACCAGCTGAAGACCTTCTGCACCGTCTCGATCAGCTTGACGCCGAACACCGGCGCCGGTGAAACGATGATCGCCGACGGGTGATCCAGCAGTTCATGCTGCAGCTCGCTCAGGGCTTCCCAGTCGAGCAGGCCCGAGGGCTGCGCCAGGTTGAACTCGCTGCGCCAGCGCCGGGTGCGGGTGTCCAGCACCACCAGCGCCGGGGTGGTGGGCAGGGTGTATTGCCATTGCTGGAAACGCAGCAATTCGTCGATCAGGGTGTCCTGGGTGGTGCTGTCCAGGTAGCGCGCATCGCCCTGGGCCTCGGCGCTCAGGGCGCGGGTGTGTTGCAGCGGTGTGGCGAAGGCATCCGGATTGTTGCCCCAGCCCTGGCACAGCATGTAGGCGATCAGCGCATTGCCGATGATGCGTTTGGAAAACGGGTGGCCGTAGGCGGTTTCTTCCCACTGGGCGCTGAGGTTCCAGTCGTCGGTGATGTCGTGGTCGTCGAAGATCATCAGGCTCGGCAGGTGGGCGAACACCCGCGCCACGCCGCCCAGGCCCTTGGCGAAAGCCTCGATCCGCAGTTGTTCGCGCTGGTAGCGCTGCTGTTCCTTGGCATCCAGCTGCGGCGGTCGTGGATCGATCAGGCGCCAGGGCAGCGGTGACCAGACCAGCAGGTACATGGCCATGACTTCGGCGAAGGTCACCAGGTGATTGTCGGCGCTGCTGCTGGTGAAGATCGGCTTCTTCACCCCGCCGAAGAAACGCTCGCGCAGGGTCTCGTTGCTTTTCAGCGCCGGCAGCAATTCGGCGCGTTTGTAATAGCTGGCGCGATGCCGGTAAAGCGCGGCGCTGTCGCTGACCACCGCGCCCTCCAGATGTTCGCCGAACAAGCCCAGGCGCTCGATCAGCGCATGAATCGCCCGCAGCATCGGCCCAGCCACGTCGTCGGCGTACACCTGGTCGCCGGTCATCAGCAGCAGGGCAGGGCGTTGCTGCGGCTCTGGCGTTTCCGCCAGCAGGCGATCGACGCAGAGCAGGCCCTCATCCGCCGAATGATGAGGCTTGCGACAGGAGCCATGGACCAACTGCTGGATACGGCTGTGCAGGACGAAATCCGGCTGCTGCTTTTGCCCATAAAGCAAATGTGGCGCCCACTCGGCGATCCCCGAACTGGAGCCGTCGGCGTTGGCGATCAGCAGGTCATAGTCGATGGGCACATCGCAAGGCAGGGGATTGTCCAGCGGCAGATCTATCAGATGGATAAACGCGTGCTGGCCTACGGGGATGACCTGGCACTGCTCGGCGCTGAGCGGGTAGTCGCGGATTTGCGCCTCGCTGCCTGCCTGCAAACGCAACGTCAGCTCCAGCGCCCGCGAGCCCGCCAGCCACAGCACCAGCCGCGTGGGTTCCAGGCGGCGCAGCAGGGGGCCAGCGAGGACGCAGGGCAAGTTGTTGCTAGCAGCGGTCGAGGGGGACGTTCGAGACACGCGAATTCAAAGCTCATACGGCAGACGGAAGCGCCGATAGTACCGCAGCTGATGTCGAAGATTTGTCAGCCAGTGCTCAGGTTGCTTGGGAGAGTCACGCAGGGAGGGGGTAAGAACTGCGCGGTGCTCGTAGAGGGCTACGGGGTCTCGGGTTTATTG
The DNA here is from genome assembly GCF_017351415.1 of Pseudomonas sp. FW305-25. Taxonomy (NCBI): domain Bacteria; kingdom Pseudomonadati; phylum Pseudomonadota; class Gammaproteobacteria; order Pseudomonadales; family Pseudomonadaceae; genus Pseudomonas; species Pseudomonas sp. FW305-25. Next base: position 19,977 of record NZ_JACNDE010000009.1, read on the forward strand.
ATTTCTCGAAGCAGATCGGCAACAGGTAATTGCAGGGTGTTGGAGTAGTAGGCCTTGTAGCCGTAGGCGGTGATGAGTGCTTTGCACGGAATCGTCTTTTTGTTGGCTAACAAGGCGTTCAATTCTTCGACAGAGAGGTCGCGACGGGATTGTCCTTTGTCGAGGGTTTCACTCAAAAAAGCTTCAGTGAAAAAGATTGAAGTTGGTTGATTCGCTTGAGCCGCATCAGCCTGAATCCTGCCATAGGCAGAACGCGCAATTTCATGCTCAACAGAAAAGTCATAGTCACCGTCTAATGCACAAATAAATTGAGCTGAGGCAATACCTTCTCCCATACCTCTTCCGTAGAGATCCAGAAGGTTGATGTTTGATTCGTAGCGGATGATGTACAGCGAAAGATCCGCTTTGCGTTCGACAGAAATGAAACTCAAGTCTGCTGGCGGTTTCTCATGATCTTTTGCGCAGGAGGAACAGGCGATAGCCAGTAGAAGCAGCCATAGTCTTTTCATGTTTTTGCCAGCTTGTTGGTAATGGATTCAAAGATGATATCGCAGGCGGATTGTGAGCCCACAATTGGCCGCATGAACATACCAAATGCATTTGCATGATTAATATCCATGTTTAGATTCAAATCAGGCCCGCTATTCATTATCCATCTTTCACCAAAGTCCGCGACTTTGTCTGAATCGTCAGGTTTGGATGGTGTGGCTCTGATGTTGATCCACTTCTCCGCAACCGGTGTAGGCGCAGATCCGGCAATGTCAGAGCCAAGCCACACCAGCGTACCTTCTCCGACGGGGTCGAGAGTCACCAGTGTTGTTATGGTGTACCCCCAGTCAGCCATGGTTTTAGTCAAATGCCCGCTGTTCCAGCCTCCCAAGCTATGGCCAATAATGTAAATAGGGCACGATTTATAAGGGATAATATTCAGGACGTTTTTCTGGATATCTTTCTTTCCTCTAATCTGGTTGTACCCAAGCCACACGGATCTGTATTTTCCTTGTTTTTGTAAGGTATTGGCTCGCTTATCTAAGGGCTCTTGTGCGTATTTTATATTTTCATAAGGGCCAGAAAAATAATAACTTTCCTTATCCCCTGCACCCCCCACAAAAAACACAATGGCCTTGGTGCTCTCGATAGGAATGACTTTGTCACTCTTGTCTTTTTTATCTGTAAGCGTGTGCTCAGCTTTCAACTTAACGGGTTTACCGTTCGCCGAGGTAATGGTGTTGGCTTCCATGCGTCACTCTTCCAAAAACAACTTGATGCTTTCTGCAACATGCGAGCTGATTTCATGGGTGAAACCAGCGGCATCCGAAACCCCATGCTCAAGGCGCCCATCGGCCCGTTGGATCACGTAAGCATGATTGGGCATCGGTTCGCCCGTTACATCGTTCACCAGCTTCAAACGGTCAGTGAAGTTCACCGGCATGGGCAAGAGCCCGGTGAAGGGGGCGTTGACCACCGTGTCGCCAATGATGACGGTGCCGGAGCCCCCGATGATGATGTTGCCGTGCCCGCCGGTGCTGTCCAGCGTGGCGGCATTCAAGCCATTGATGAATACAGTGCTGGAAACCGCCCCGGTTATCGGGCTGCCGCAAGCTGATTGGTCACTCTTTCGAGCGGCGGCCAAGCCGTCGAAAATGACATTGGGCGAACCCGTGACGATAGGGTTGGTGCCGTGGCCGGGAAGCGGGCAGGCGGTTGGGTCGCTGACGCGGGCAGCGGGTTTACCACTCATGATCGGTCCTTGAAGTGTTGCAAGTCATCCAGTTGGGGCGCGCATGATGCAGTAACAAAGCGTCCTCTTCAAACTTGGATTCATTACGAACACTAGCCTTCACTGAGGTTTTCGCTCTACCCAATCAGTTGGCGGTGTCTCTGCCAAAACTCAAAAAAAAACCAGAAGAAACTGAGGGAAGACTATATTAAAGTCTTTAAGTGGAGCTTATTGTTAGCGTCGTTTCTCCCTGAGTCTGGATGAGAAAGTTAATGAGGCGAAGACGAAACATACTCTTCTCTGCTCGATTAAAATATGTACAGGTATTGCTAAATGTCTGAAATGTCTAAATTAAGGTGCGTTCAGGTGTGACTCTCTGTTAGAAGGGAACGCCTTGGTCAATGATACTAATGAGTGCTTCTTTGGCAAAGGGGATAGTGGTATGGAGTTTGGAATATATCAGTTGGTGCCATATTTTCTGTATACGGTGTGGGGTGATGAGTTGAAGTTGTTTGGTGAAATATATACGTGGTAAGTGTGTTGAGGGTGTTTTGATGTGGTTCGGTTTTTCTTAAAGAGACATGTTGTGTGGTGGTCCGTCTTTGTTTTCTTCCAGATATTTCTCTGCTTTTTCTGAGAATTCAAAAAATAAAGCCCAATACTCTTTTGAAATGTCTATTCCTTCGTTGAAGTTTTTTCCGTATCTTGCGCATAATGTATAATATCCAAACATATAGAAGGCGACATCTTCATTTATTTGTTTTGATTTAACAAGGAGTGCTATTTCTTCAAAGAAGGCCATGAGCTTTCTTTTTTTGTCCCATATTGATATGTCGGCAAGCTCTGGATGGTCTGAGTCTATTAGGCAGAGCACTTCAAAGAGATCTTTGTCATCGAAAAGTCTTCGGTGCTGAGTTAAAAAGAACTCAGTTCTTTTTAGTCTTGCTGCTGTATCTTTGTCTTGTATGTCTTTTGAGCGCTGCTCATCTAATCTACGTAGTTCTTGGTATATTTTGTATAGACCTACCGCACCAATTATTATTGCGGTCACTACACCTGCTGCTTGCCAATATACTGCCCACTCCGACATAGTCATACACGAGTTAAAAACAATGTCGCAATATCTTGAAGGCTCTGTCATTTATTAAGACTCAAGAGTCTCAAGGATGTCATGAACGATGTAGCGTTTTACGACACCTTGAGCGCTTATTACCTTGGAAACTCTCAGATATACTTTTCCTGATTCGCCTTCATTATGCTCTTGCATAGATTTAAGGGAAAGTCCTCTAACTCTACTGTCGTCAGGGTTAGCAAGGGCGAAAGAAATAACGCGTCCTTCTTCGTCAGAGTATAGTCTTCCGAAGTGGCTTAGGATGTTGACTTTAGTGACGTTTCCAATTATGTACTTGGTTTGTGTTTCCTCTTCCCTTGTGGTAACGAAGTCCAAGGTGTGACGGTCTAGAGTTAGTGTGTCTCCGACGCGAGGTCTATTGAAGTATATTTTTATATTTTCATCCCTGGAAATAGCTTTATGGATTAGATTCATTGGTGATTCTAATGCATCCGCAATTTCATGTATGAAAATTTCATTTGTTGCAGCGATTTTCTTTACATATGGTGTTTGTGGCTCTGTAGTAATGCCGACAGATGCAGAGAGAACCCAGGTTAAATAGTCCCAAAAAACTGCAGGTATTACAGAGTTGCCAATTTTTTTTACTATTCTTTGCTCGAATCTAATATCGACTTGCTCTTCAAAGCATCCTTTTTTTGATGAGTGAACAAAGGCTTTTGCTCCCTTGGCGCTTTGATTTTTTGTTCGAACCTCTTCATTGTTGGAGAGGGAGTGTGATACTAGATTTACTGTTCGTGCCAAACCATAAATAGTGTTGGCTGCATCGTAAATGTCAAGTATTCCTTCGTCTGCAACGCCGCCTTCAATGCGAAGTATTAGGCTTATTTCTTTTGCGTCCATGCGTTTTCCTGTAGTTTGGCTTTGGTGGTTATTTATATATTTTTTTGGTTTTTAGAAGCAGCTGCTCAGGGAGGGATGCTACTAATTTGACATTAATGTGTCCATTTTTCTTTCATCTATCTTGTGGCGTTGCGGCTTTATAACGGGGGCAGGAGGGGCATCGCGCTGTTGGAAATTTCCTGTATCTGGTTCCTTATTGATCCTCTTCATTCCTCGCGTTAGCTTGAGTTTGTTGCTGCCAACTCAGCAACCGGGCCTGGAAATCCGTAGAAACAATAGGCGCATAGGCGCCGCCTTGCATTAGAATGTCGGCGCTTTTTTGTGTCCGCACACTTTGTTATGGCGGCTGTGCGCGGGAGGTCTTCGGACCTGCCGGGTTCCTATTGTCCCGGTTTCCAGCCTGCGTACAGCTGCCACCCTTTCGCCTGGAAACGAATGTGGCAGCTCATCACATAGGAGCTAGTCGCATGGACGTTTTGACTCAGTATCTTCACCTCGCAATCTCCAGCCTTCCAGTAATTACTGGAGGTGCACAATGAGCACTTCAATCAAAACCCTCGGTACCGTCACCTTTGCCCCCACGGGTGAATCCCAACACCCACTGTTTCGCGTCAACCCCGATGTGCCGCTGCGCGAGGCGTTGGAGCATGTGTCTCAGTTGCTGTTCCACGCCAAGATGCTGGCCCTGGATGCGGCCATGGAGCGGGACGATCGTTATGCCTGGGCGTCCCATTACTTCAGTGAGATGGGCAAGGCGATTGTGGATGATCTGTGCCTTGGCGAGTGGTCGGTAGCGGACAGTTGTCGGTCCTGATGTGATCATCGTCGTCCGGGTATAAGCCCTGAATGAAGGCCCCATTGCTGGGCCTTCATACCAAAGCAAACGCGTAATGCCAACCGCGCTCGTTGGTTTCCTTCAAGCGCAGATGGAAGCCTCAAGAGAGGCACAATAACGTTATGGGGATACGGAAGGGAATTCTGGCTGCTATATGAGAGAGGGCAGGATGCCAAAAGGCCCTTAAAGGGCCTTTTTGTATTCAGGTGAAAAGCTCAATCGCTTTCATTGCACTAACCGATAACAGCATGATTCCCCCAAGTCCCCATACAATATAGTGCGATAGGGTGAGCCTTCTTTTAAGTGGCTGGGGAAAGGTATCTATCTCGTTAGCGTCCAGTATGCCTTTTTTGATATAGGAGGTAGGTCGGGCTAAGAAACCTGCCACCATACCGACCATTACAAGCCTTCCCCAGGGGCCCATGTGAAGATAGAACCTGCTCCCGGTTATTGCCTTGCAGTTTTTAACGTGGCCAAGTATTTCCTCCATGCGGGTGTACCCCCAATAGAGATAGATACCAGCCATGCTGAATATTCCAAGAAAAGTCAGGGCACATAAAACAGCAAAAAAATCATGTGGGGAGCTAATTAGGTTCATTTTCCTTTCTCATATATAAACTCTCCAATGCTTTCGCCCCCGGCTTCACCCAGTTTCCCTGCCGCATAAGAGCCCCCTCCGACGACTATCAGGCCGCACACCATGCTACCGATGCCACCTGTAGGGACTCCAATGGCTACACAGACAGTTCCAGTAGCGGCAGTACCTAAAGCCATTCCTGCAAACATTCCACCCGCTACTCCGCCGGTAAAGCTTCCGGTTTCCGTAAAGCGTACCTTCTCACAAGCCTGCTTATTCCCTGCTGAGCAAACGTCCTGAACCTTCACATAAGACGCTCCACCGCCCAACGCTGTCCCAAGCCAACCGCCCCACTTGATTACCTTGGAGGCTGTTGCAACACCTTCAATCTGTGTTGCGTATCCCGGTATCTGTCCCACCGCGCCTGCCTGAGTCCAGCGATGCACCAAGCTGCGGCTTGAAATATTCAAGGCACTCTTGAGTTTGGGGTGATCAGGGAAGGCAATGCTCATTTTCGTGACGGTTGTCAGGTTAGCGTCCAACTGCACGAACAGCTTTTTTCTTTCACTGAAGAACTCGACGCTACGAAGGTGGCCGTCTCGCAGGAAGAACTTCTGATGAAGCGCTTCGATATCCAGCAACGTTCTTTTCAAGCTATCCATATGGTTACCAACGGCCGCCGTGCTGACACCCAAGGCAGTCGAACCATAGGAAAGTATCGACTCAACCTGCTCCCGGTGCTTGAGCATAAAAGCCGCTTCCTCATCGCTCAGGGATGCCAATGCCGCGCTGACCTTTTCCGCCGCTTCCATCAGCAGCGCTTCTTCGCGAGTGCATTGGTAGTTGTCAGGATGACTGAGCACGACGAGTTGCCCAGGTTTGGCATCGTTTGAGAGTTGAGGATTGAGCCGGCGGAATTTCTCCAGCACCGCCTTATCGGCTTGACCGAACAACACCGTCTCCAGCGCCGCTCGGCTCATGGGCGTTTGCACGATATGAAAACCCGGCTCGACCAGATGCTGCGTGTCCTGCACGGACAACGGCGGTGAAACGATATCGCCGTGAGCAACGCTCAGGCCGCGCACCTGATCCCGCGGCACCGCATCGGCAAACTCGTTTTGCGGGTAGCCCTTATGAATGGCGTCGGCCCAGCGCTGGGTATTGATCACCGCCGGCCCGACGCAATCGCTGTCGAGCGGGATGGTCGGCTGATTCCCGGAGCAGACCGTCCACTGAGTGGCGATCAGTCGGTTGGCCCCGGTCGGGCAGCCACATTGCACCAGGCTGCCCTCCACCGCCGTGGCTTGCTGGTCATCCACCCAGGTGTGATGGCCCTCGGCGATAAAACCTACCGTCTGGCATACCGGGCACCAGACCGGGTCGGCAATGCGGGCCACTCGTTGATTCACGACAAAGGTGGTGCCCGAGCCGGCGATGACCTTGCCGCCGGTTGTGGTGGGGTCGCCTTCCCTGATGACAAAAGCCATGGCGTACGTTCCTGGTGAGAGATGGGCCCTCGAACGTAACGACGAATATCAGGCTGCTGAATCAGGCGATCCTGAAATGCCTATCTCCTCGGCTGGCCTCAGCCCCGTCGACTCATAACGACGCAAGACCGCTGTCCGCCCCTCGTACCAACACCTGCGGCTCCCCCTGCTTGATCACCCAACGAATCAACTCGGTGACGCTGATGCGGTGCTGGCGCTCGACCCATTCCAGGCCTTCGGGGCTGTAGTGCTCGCTGTAGCGGCTGAGGGTCAGGTGCTGCTGGTCGTCTGACAGGCGCAGGCTGACTTCGCGGCATTGCAGGGAGGCGTCGCCGTGTTTGGCCACGCGTTGCAGCAGGACCAGGGCGTCGGTTTCAGAAGTCATCATGAGTTGCTCCTTCACAGCGGTTTTTCGCGGGGCTGGTAGCGCCTTGCTTGCCTTCCTGCACGAAGGCGGCGCGGTGTTCGGCGTTCACGTCGCGCAGGGCGCTGTAGTAGTCGGGCATGGTTTTCAGGCTGTCGGTCAGCGGCAGCAGGGCGGCGCGGCCGTCCACTACGCCGCCGACCATGGCGACGGTGCCCAGGGTCTGCACGGTGTCGCTGTTGTCGCCGAAGGGGGAGACCACGAAGTTGAGGATCTTGCCCACGGAGTCGCGGCTGTTGTCGGTGCCCAGCAGCGGCAGTTCGACGATGGGACCGTTGCCGATGCCCCACACGCCGAAGGTCTGGCCGAAGTCGGCGGTGTGGCGTGGGATGCCGAGTGGGTCCGAGACGTTGAATAGGCCGAGCACGCCGACCGTGGTGTTGACCGCAAAGCGCCCCAGGCTGTTGACCGAGCGCTGCGGGTTGCCCTGCAGCAGGTCGTTGATGAAGACCTTGGGCTCGCCGAAGTTGCTCGCGAAGTTGTGCACACCCTGTTGCATGAAGTCGGGCAGATGGCGGTAACCGCGGGCGACCGGTGCCAGTGCGTAGTCGTCGACGGCCTTGTTGAAGGCGAACACGCCACGGTTGACCGGCTCGGCGGGGTCATAGATCGGATAGTCGACCTTCGCGCAGGCGATTTGGGTAGTGGGGCCCGGGCTGGTACAGCCCGCCAGGTAGGACAGGGACAGCAGCAGGGCGGTATGACGAGGCAGGCGGGCGGAACACAGGAATGAGCGCATGGGCGGCGGACCTTGGGAACAGGGAGGCCGATGCTGGCATGGGCGTTTTGCTTAAAGATGTCTGCTTTATTGCGGGGTTGTCGGTTTGTTACCGCGTTGAAATATATGACGGGCCGCGTCCAATGGTTTTGAATGACAGCTCATTCCGAGCTTGAGTGATACACACTGGTGAGCAGTCTGTTGATCGTGGACGACGACCTTGAGGTCCTCGCGCTGCTGAAGAAATTTTTTGTGCAACACGGCTACTCGGTGGAAGTCGCCACCGAGGGCGCTTCGCTGTGGGCGGCGCTGGAGCGGCAGGTGCCGGACCTGATCATTCTCGACCTGATGCTGCCGGGGGAAAACGGCCTGACCCTGTGCCAGCGCCTGCGCCAGCAGCACGCCGTGCCGGTGATCATGCTGACCGCCATGGGCGAATTGAGCGACCGCGTGGTGGGGTTGGAAATGGGCGCCGACGATTACCTGAGCAAACCCTTCGATGCCCGCGAGTTGCTGGCCCGGGTGCGCGCGGTGCTGCGTCGGGCCGGGGAGAGTCGGCCGGTGACCGGGGAGGTGCCGCGCCCGTTGATCCGGTTCGCCGACTGGCAACTGGACCTGACCCGCCGTGAGCTGCGCTCGCCGGACCAGGTGATGATCCCGCTGTCGGCGGGGGAGTTCGACCTGCTGCTGGTGTTCGTCGAGCATCCGCAACGCATCCTCACCCGCGAGCAGTTGCTCGATCTGGCGCGCGGGCAGGCCCATGACGCCTTCGACCGCAGCATCGATGTGCAGGTCAGTCGCCTGCGGCGCAAGCTGGAGTTCGACACCAAGCGCCCGGCGATGATTCGCACGGTGCGCAATGGCGGTTATCTGTTCACCCCCAGCGTGACCCGCCAATGAGAGCAAGACACAGACCGGGCGGCCCGCGCGACACCATCGCCCGCTGGATCGCCCTGACCACCCTGATGGCGATGCTCACCGCGCTGGCCTTCAATGCGCTGTTCGTGCAGTTGGCCGGGGTCTGGGCCAAGCCGCCGTTGAGCGAATCCGGCCTGGTGGAAAAGATCGCGTCCATCAGCAATCTGATCGACGCTTCGGAGCCGACGCAACGCGCGCGCCTGGCCGAGTCGGTCAGCGACCACGGCCTGAGCGTGACCTGGCATCCTACGCGACGGGATATCGAGGTGCCGGTAGTCGATGAGCCGGAGTACCGCGAGGGTTCGACGAAACTCAAGCAACTGCTCAGGCCGGGGGCAGGGCACATTGAAGCCTACCAGCCCAGCGACTGGCCGGAGCCGGGCGGACCTTATGCGTTGTTGATCCAGATGAGCGACGGCTCCTGGCTGATGTTCTCCTCGGTCTCGCGCAACTGGGGGCTGGACGAGGGGCCGCGTAACCTGATCGTGATCGGGCTGGTGTTGTTGTCCACCGTCCTGGTCGCCCTGATCGCCACCCGCCGCCTGGCCAGGCCCTTGCAGCAGTTCGCCCTGGGCGCGCGGCGCTTTGGCGTGGACTTTCGCGCGCCGCCCATCGAGCCGGTCGGGCCCCACGAGATTCGCCAGGCGATCCTCGCGTTCAACGCCATGCAAGCCCAGTTGCAGCACTTCATCAAGGACCGCACGCAGATGCTCGCGGCGATCTCCCATGACCTGCGTACCCCCCTGACGCGCATGCGCCTGCGCGGCGAGTTCATCGAGGACCCCGAGCAGCAGCGCCGGCTGTTCCATGACGTCGACGAGATGCAGGCGATGATCAACTCGGCCCTGGATTTCTTCCGTGACGACGCGCGGCTGGAGGAGGCGACGTCCTTCGATCTGGCGGAACTGCTGCAAACCCTGGTCGACGATTACCGCGACCAGTCCATCGACATCGCGTTCAGCGGCCCGCCGCGCCTGGTGTATTTCGGCCGCCCGCTGGGGCTCAAGCGGGTCATGAGCAACCTGCTGGAAAACGCCATCAAATACGGCAGCGAACCGGCGATTGAAGTGCTGGCGGATGCCGAGCAGGTGAAGGTCTGTGTGCTGGATCGCGGGCCGGGGATTCCCGTCGAGTGGCAGGAACAGGTGTTCGAGCCGTTCTTCCGCATGGAAAGCTCGCGCAACCGCAACACTGGCGGCGTCGGCCTGGGGCTTTCCGCGGCGCGGGCGATCGTGCTGGAGCACGGTGGCGAGCTGCGCTTGCGCAACCGTGACGGTGGCGGGTTGCAGGCCTGTGTGTTGTTGCCGATGACATACCTGTAGGAGCGAGCTCGCTCGCGATAGCGCCCGACCGGACGGCCCGGCCGCTGGCCGCTACGCGGATCGCGAGCAAGCTCGCTCCTACAGGGGACACAAGTTAGGGCGAGGGGGGATTGGGCATGGGGTTGTCCCGGTACACCCGCTCGTCTTCCTCCATCACCCGCGACGCCCGGCCGACCAGCACCGGGTCGGGTTGATGGGCCACGCGCAGGTTCTTGCCCGGATAGTCGAGGGAATGCAGGAAGTGGCGGATGCAGTTGATCCGCGCGCGCTTCTTGTCGTCCGACTTGATCACCGTCCAGGGCGCATCGGCGGTGTCGGTGTGGAAGAACATCGCCTGCTTGGCGGCGGTGTATTCGTCCCACTTGTCCAGCGACTTGATGTCGATGGGCGAGAGTTTCCAGTGCTTGAGCGGGTCGTCGCGGCGCGAAATGAAGCGGCGCAGTTGCTCGTCGCGATTGACCGAGAACCAGTACTTGAACAGCAGGATGCCGCTGTTGCACAGCATGCGCTCCAGCTCGGGCGTCTGACGCATGAACTCCAGGTATTGCAGGGGCGAGCAGAAGTCCATGACCCGCTCGACCCCGGCGCGGTTGTACCAGGAGCGGTCGAAGAACACCATTTCCCCGGCGGTGGGCAGGTGCTGGATATAGCGTTGGAAATACCACTGGCCCTGTTCCTGCTCGCTGGGCTTTTCCAGGGCGACGATCCGCGCGCCCCGCGGGTTCAGGTGCTCCATGAAGCGCTTGATGGTACCGCCCTTGCCCGCGGCATCACGCCCTTCGAACAGCACCACGACGCGCTGCCCGGTTTCCTTGACCCAGCTTTGTACCTTGAGCAGTTCGATCTGCAATTCCTGCTTGGCCTTTTCATATTCGGCGCGGCGCATGCGGCTGCGGTACGGGTAACTGGCCGGCAGCTTGGCGGTGGAACTGTCTTCATTACTGCCATGGGGCGCGCTGGCCACCTGCAGGGCGACCGGCTGCTGGCTGATGGCGCTGATTTCCGCCTCGGCGGTTTTGGCCGCGGCAGGTTTGGTGGTAGCGCGTGGCCGGCGCGGGCGTGGGGTGGCGGGCTTGCGTGGGGCGCTTTTGCTGCTGGCCGTGACCGTCGGTTTGGCTGTGGGTGTGGCTTTTTCGGGAAGATGGTTGGGAAGGGGACGCGCGGTGGATTCTTCGCTCATATCGGGCCTGTCTGATCGCTCCAATGTCTTTCAGACAGTCTATGGCACACAAGTCAGGGCTTCTTGATGCGCATCAAGGAAGCTTTTGAGCTGGTTTGCATTGGTGCTTTTTAGTCCTCTGTAGGAGCGAGGCTTGCCCGCGAAACAGACGCTGCACAGTACCAGTCTCTCCCCGCCATCGTTCATCGCGAGCAAGCTTCGCTCCTACGGAATCCTGGCGCGCAGGGGCTGCGGCACTTTTCTGTAGGCGAAAAAAAAGACCTTGAATTTCAAGGTCTTTTTTAAGTTTGGTGCCCCGAGGGAGACTCGAACTCCCACTTCTCTCGAAAACGGATTTTGAATCCGCCGCGTCTACCAATTCCGCCATCAGGGCTCAATGGCGGCGAAGTATAGAGACGTGCCTACCGTTGGTCAATCAGGTTTCATGGTCAATTTTGGCTATTTCCGCTAAACTTTCCGGCCCTGCTAGACGAACCCCATCATGCGTGTTGCTGACTTTACCTTCGAGCTCCCTGATTCGCTGATCGCCCGCCATCCCCTGGCCGAGCGTCGCGCGAGCCGCCTGTTGACCCTGGATGGGCTCACTGGCGCCCTGGCCCACCGTCAATTCACTGATTTGCTTGAGCATTTGCGCCCGGGCGACTTGATGGTGTTCAACAATACCCGGGTGATTCCGGCGCGCCTGTTTGGCCAGAAGGCCTCCGGCGGCAAGCTGGAAATCCTCGTGGAACGGGTGCTCGACAGCCACCGTGTGCTGGCGCATGTGCGCTCCAGCAAGTCGCCGAAACCGGGCTCGAAGATCCTCATTGACGGCGGTGGCGAGGCCGAGATGCTGGCCCGCCACGACACCCTGTTCGAGCTGGGGTTTGCCGAGGAAGTGCTGCCGCTGCTGGAGCGCGTCGGCCATATGCCGTTGCCTCCTTATATAGACCGCCCGGACGAAGACTCGGACCGCGAGCGTTATCAGACCGTGTATTCCGAGCGCCTGGGCGCGGTGGCCGCGCCGACCGCGGGGCTGCACTTCGACCAGCCGCTGCTGGAAGCGATTGCCGCCAAGGGCGTCGAGCGCGCGTTCGTGACCCTGCATGTCGGCGCCGGGACCTTCCAGCCGGTGCGGGTGGAGCGCATCGAAGATCACCATATGCACAACGAATGGCTGGAAGTCAGCCAGGACGTGGTGGATGCGGTAGCCGCCTGCCGCGCGCGCGGCGGTCGGGTGGTGGCGGTGGGGACCACCAGCGTGCGTTCCCTGGAAAGCGCGGCGCGCGATGGCGTGCTCAAGCCGTTCAGCGGCGACACCGACATCTTTATCTACCCGGGCCGGCCGTTCCATGTGGTCGATGCCCTGGTCACCAACTTCCATTTGCCCGAATCCACGCTGTTGATGCTGGTTTCGGCGTTCGCCGGTTACCCCGAAGCCATGGCCGCCTACAAGGCTGCCGTCGAGCATGGATACCGCTTTTTCAGCTACGGTGATGCGATGTTCATCACCCGCAATCCCGCGCCACGCGGCCCTGAGGATCAAGCATGAGTCGCACCTGTCGTATGTCTTTCGAGCTGCTCGCCACCGATGGCAAGGCTCGTCGCGGTCGTCTGACCTTCCCCCGCGGCACTGTGGAAACCCCGGCCTTCATGCCCGTGGGCACCTACGGCACGGTCAAGGGCATGCTGCCGCGGGACATCGTCGCCACTGGCGCCGAGATTATCCTGGGCAACACCTTCCACCTGTGGCTGCGCCCGGGCACCGAAGTGATCAAGAAGCACGGCGACCTGCATGATTTCATGCAGTGGAAAGGCCCGATCCTCACCGACTCCGGCGGTTTCCAGGTGTTCAGCCTGGGCGCCATGCGCAAGATCAAGGAGGAGGGCGTGACCTTCGCCTCGCCGGTCGACGGCGCCAAAGTCTTCATGGGCCCGGAAGAGTCGATGCAGGTCCAGCGCGACCTGGGCTCGGACATCGTGATGATCTTCGACGAATGCACCCCGTACCCGGCCGACGAAGACGTCGCGCGGGTGTCCATGGAGCTATCGCTGCGCTGGGCCCAGCGCTCGAAGAACGCCCATGGCGACAATACGGCGGCGCTGTTCGGCATCGTCCAGGGCGGCATGCACCAGGACCTGCGCATGCGCTCCCTGGAAGGCCTGGACAAGATCGGCTTCGACGGCCTGGCCATTGGCGGCCTGTCGGTGGGCGAGCCCAAGCACGAGATGATCAAGGTGCTGGACTACCTGCCAGGCCAGATGCCAGCAGACAAACCTCGTTACCTTATGGGTGTTGGCAAGCCGGAAGATCTGGTTGAGGGTGTGCGCCGCGGTGTGGACATGTTCGATTGCGTGATGCCAACCCGTAATGCCCGCAATGGGCACTTGTTCATTGACACTGGCGTGCTGAAGATCCGCAACGCGTTCCATCGCCATGATGATTCGCCGCTGGATCCGACCTGCGATTGCTATACCTGCCAGAACTTCTCCCGTGCTTATCTGCATCATCTGGACAAGTGCGGCGAAATGCTGGGGAGCATGCTCAATACCATCCATAATTTGCGTCATTACCAACGGCTTATGGCTGGTTTGCGCGAGGCTATTCAACAGGGTACATTGGCCGCCTTTGTCGATTCCTTCTATGCCAAACGCGGGTTACCCGTGCCGCCTTTAGAATAAGTTCTAAAGACGTTTAGACCCACTTTTGCAATTATCCGGAGTGTTACATGAGCTTTTTTATCTCGACTGCAATGGCTGATGCTGCTGCACCTGCTGCTGGCCCCGCCGGCACTGGCTTTGAGTGGATTTTCCTGGTCGGTTTCCTGGTCATCTTCTACCTGATGATCTGGCGTCCACAGGCCAAGCGCGCCAAAGAGCAAAAGAACCTGCTGGGCAGCCTGCAGAAAGGTGACGAAGTTGTGACTACTGGCGGTATCGCCGGCAAGATCACCAAAGTGACCGATGACTTCGTAGTGCTGGAAGTTTCCGACACTATCGAGATGAAGTTTCAGAAAGGCGCTATCGCTGCCACGCTGCCAAAAGGCACGCTGAAGGCGATCTAAGTTTCATCTTTTACCAATCGACGGGGCGCGCAAGGCGCCCCGCTTCATAAACGGGCGGCGTGATGCTGAACAAATACCCTCTGTGGAAATACGTACTGATCCTGGCGGTGCTGGCGATCGGTTTTATTTATTCCGCTCCCAATCTATACCCTGATGATCCGGCCATTCAGGTCAGCGGCGCGAGCACCGCGTTGCAGGTCACTCAGGCGGATCTGGATCGTGCGAGCAAAGCGCTCACCGACGCAGGGATCAACGTCAAGGCAGCGACCATCGCGGCCAAGGGCAAGGGCGGCCTGTTGCGTCTGACCAAGCAGGAAGACCAGCTTCCAGCCAAGGACGTCGTGCGCAAGGCCCTGGGTGACGACTACGTCGTTGCATTGAACCTGGCACAAACCACCCCGCAATGGCTGCGCAACCTCGGCGCGCATCCGATGAAGCTGGGCCTGGACTTGTCCGGTGGTGTGCACTTCCTGCTGGAAGTGGACATGGAGAAAGCCCTCGACGCACGCCTGAAAGTCTACGAAGGCGATGTGAAGAGCCTGCTGCGTAAAGAGCGTCTGCGCTATCGCAGCCTGCCGCAGCTGGGCGGTGCCATTCAGCTGGGCTTCAGCGACGAAGCGACCCGTGAACAGGCCCGTGCGCTGATCCGCAAGAACTTCAACGATTTCGACATTGTTCCGGCTGACCTCAATGGTCAGGCGGTGCTGCGTCTGGCGATGACCCCGGCCAAGCTGGCGGAAATCCGTGAATACTCCATCAAGCAGAACTTGACCACGGTACGTAACCGCGTCAACGAGCTGGGTGTTGCCGAGCCTCTGGTTCAGCGCCAGGGCGCCAACCGTATCGTGGTTGAGCTGCCGGGCGTGCAGGACACCGCTGAAGCCAAGCGTATCCTGGGCAAGACGGCCAACCTTGAGTTCCGTCTGGCCGCCGAGCCGGGCGCTTCGAAAGCCACTTCCGAGTCTTTCGAGTTCCGTGAAGGCAATCGTCCTCCTGCGCTGATCGAGCGTGGCCTGATCATCACCGGGGACCAGGTGACCGACGCCCAGGCGGGCTTCGACGAGCATGGTCGTCCACAGGTGAACATCAAGCTCGATGGCCACGGCGGCGAGCTGATGAGCCGTTCGACTCGCAGCAACGTCGGTCGCAGCATGGCGGTGATCTTTATCGAGCAGAAGCCGACCACCACTTACACCAAGCAAGTGGTCGACGGTGTCGAGAAAGACGTGGCGGTACAGAGCTTCAAGGAAGAGAAGAAGATCATCAGCCTGGCGACCATTCAGTCGCCGCTGGGTAGCCAGTTCCGCATCACCGGCCTGAACGGCCAGGGCGAGTCCTCTGAGCTGGCGCTGCTGCTGCGTGCCGGTGGCCTGGCCGCGCCGATGTACTTCGCCGAAGAGCGCACCATCGGCCCGAGCCTGGGTGCCGACAACATCACCAAGGGTATCGATGCGTCGCTGTGGGGCATGCTGTTCGTGTCGCTGTTCATCATCGCCATCTACCGTTTCTTCGGCATCATCGCCACCGTGGCGCTGGCGCTGAACATGGTGCTGTTGCTGGCCCTGATGTCCTTGCTGGGGGCTACGCTGACCCTGCCGGGTATCGCCGGTATCGTGCTGACCATGGGTATGGCGGTGGACGCCAACGTACTGATCTTCTCGCGGATACGTGAAGAGATCGCCGCCGGCATGACCGTGCAGCGGGCAATCAACGAAGGCTTCGGCCGGGCATTCACCGCGATTCTCGACTCCAACCTGACCACATTGCTGGTCGGCGGGATTCTCTTTGCCATGGGCACCGGCCCGGTCAAGGGCTTTGCGGTGACCATGTCCCTCGGGATCTTTACCTCGATGTTCACGGCCATCTGGCTGACCCGCGCGATGGTCAACCTGATCTTCGGCGGTCGTGACTTCAAGAAGTTGTGGATTTAAGGGGCTGCCATGTTACGTACTATCAACTTCATGGGCGTGCGGAACGTTGCGTTCGGCGTCACTTTGCTCCTGACCGTTCTGGCGTTGTTCAGCTGGTTCCACAAGGGGTTGAACTACGGCCTGGACTTTACCGGCGGTACGCTCATCGAGCTGACCTACGAGCGTCCGGCGGATGTGATGAAGGTTCGTGCTCAACTGAGCGAGTCCGGCTATCACGAAGCGATCGTGCAAAGCTTCGGTGCGACCACCGACCTGCTGGTGCGGATGCCGGGTGAAGACCCGCAACTGGGCCACCAGGTGGCGGAGGCGCTGCAGAAGACCGGCGGCGACAACCCGGCGCAGGTCAAGCGCGTCGAGTTCGTTGGCCCGCAAGTGGGTGAAGAGCTGCGCGACCAGGGCGGCCTCGGCATGCTGATGGCGCTGGGCGGCATCCTGATCTACCTGGCCTTCCGCTTTCAGTGGAAGTTCGCGGTCGGCGCCATCGTCTCCCTGATCCACGACGTGGTGGTGACCGTGGGTATCCTGTCGTTCTTCCAGATCACCTTCGACCTGACGGTGCTGGCGGCGGTACTGGCGATCATCGGCTACTCGCTCAACGACACCATCGTGGTGTTCGACCGGGTGCGTGAGAACTTCCGTGTGCTGCGCAAGGCCAGCCTGATCGAGAACATCAACATCTCGACCACTCAGACCCTGTTGCGCACCATGGCGACCTCGATCTCCACCCTGCTGGCGATCGCGGCACTGCTGTTCTTCGGTGGCGACAACCTGTGGGGCTTCTCCATCGCCTTGTTCGTTGGTGTTCTGGCGGGTACCTACTCGTCGATCTACATCGCCAACGTGGTGCTGATCTGGCTGAACCTGAGCAGCGAGGACTTGATTCCTCCGGCCAATACCGAGAAGGAAGTCGACGACCGTCCATAACGGTTTTCCCTTCCCGGTAAGCAGTCGAAAAGGCGCGAGTATTGAACTCGCGCCTTTTTTTATGCTCCAAGGCTGGGAGAAGCGCGGGCTTGTCCCGCTTGTGAAGGTCAGGAGGTTCACGTGAACAAGTCGATGCTAGTTGGTGCGGTATTAGGTGCCGTCGCTGTGACTGCTGGGGGGGCTGTTGCCACCTACAAGCTGGTCAATAGTGGCCCTGAGTATGCGCAGGTGCTGGCAGTTCAGCCGGTCAAACAACAGATCAAAACACCGCGTGAAGTGTGCAAGGACGTCACCGTGACCCGTCAGGCTCCGGTGAAGGATCAGCATCAGATCGCCGGTACGGTGGTCGGTGCGCTGGCCGGTGGCCTTCTGGGCAACCAGATCGGCGGCGGCACAGGTAAGAAGATCGCCACGGTCGCCGGTGCGGTCGGCGGTGGTTACGCCGGTAACAAGGTGCAGGAAGGCATGCAGGAGCGTGACACCTACACCACCACTCAGACTCGCTGCAACACGGTCAACGACATCAGTGAAAAGGTCGTGGGTTATGACGTGAAGTACGAACTGAATGGCAAGCAGGGTCAGGTGCGTATGGACCGTGATCCAGGCAGCCAGATTCCGGTCAACAAGGAAGGTCAGTTGATCCTGGGCCAGAACCAGCCGGTGCAATAAGCCTTTCGGCGTCAATCAAAAAAAGCACCCTGCGGGGTGCTTTTTTATTGCCTGTGGCTTGGGTTTGCTTCTACAGAAAGAGTGTTTTCCGACAAATCCCAGGCATAAAAAAAGCACCCCGAGGGGTGCTTTTTTGTCGCTGGCGCTTAGCGCTTCAGCGAAGCCGGCAGGTGCGGCTGGATGGCGGTGAGGACCGCCTTGAAGCATTTGGTGTTGCCGGCAACCACGTGGCCTTTTTCCAGGAAGTCGTGACCGCCGGTGAAGTCGCTCACCAGGCCGCCGGCCTCTTGGATCAGCAGGGCGCCCGCCGCCATGTCCCACTCGGACAGGCCCGACTCCCAGAAGGCGTCGAAACGACCGGCAGCCACGTAGGCCAGGTCCAGGCTGGCAGCGCCGGCGCGGCGGATGCCGGCGGTCTGGCCGACCAGGGCGCGGAACATGCCCAGGTAGTTGTCGAGGTTGTCCATCTGGTCGTCACGGAACGGGAAGCCGGTACCCAGCAGGGCGCCATCCAGGCTGGTGCGGCCGCTAACGCGCAGGCGACGACCGTTCAGTTGGGCGCCGCGACCACGGCTGGCGGTGAATTCTTCCTGGCGCACCGGGTCCAGAACCACGGCGTGTTCCAGGCGACCGCGGTATTTGCAGGCGATGCTGACAGCGAAATGAGGAATGCCGCGCAGGAAGTTGGTGGTGCCGTCCAGCGGGTCGATGATCCACAGATAGTCTTCGCCTTCGCCGCTGCCAGCGTGCAGACCGGTTTCTTCGCCGAGAATACCGTGAGTCGGGTAGGCTTTGCGCAATGCGTCGATGATCTTCTGCTCGGCAGCACGATCAACTTCGGATACGTAGTCTTTGGCGTCTTTTTCGTCGACCTTGATGGTATCCAGGCGCTCGATGGAGCGGAAAATCAGTTCACTGGCGCTGCGGGCGGCGCGCAGCGCGATATTCAGCATTGGCTGCATGGATAGGTCACCTAAGGTTGTTAAAGAAAGCCGAGCATTCTAGCAGAAAACTTTTGCAGATGAAGGTCGACATTCGCTCCGCTTGCCTTGAACTGCCGCCCGGGCCCGTAAATACGCGCACATTTTGACGAGTGGCGGTTCGTCTGGAGCTGGTCGGCTTCTATAAGGTGCGATCCAGAAGCAGTTATTTTTGAGGCGGGAGTGCTGGCTGTTCTGTAAGATTTGCTCCCCTTTCCCGTGTCCGAGAGCGCCTCCCTTGCTGCAGAACATTCGTGTCGTCCTGGTCAATACCAGTCATCCCGGGAACATCGGCGGGGCTGCGCGTGCCATGAAGAACATGGGGCTGTCGCGGCTGGTGCTGGTCGAGCCGCAGATTTTCCCGTCCCATGAGGCCGATGCGCGCGCCTCCGGCGCTACCGACATTCTGGAAAACGCTCAAGTTGTCGCCACCCTGGAAGATGCCCTGGCCGGCTGCACCCTGGTGTTTGGCACCAGTGCCCGTGACCGGCGTATTCCCTGGCCGTTGCTCGATCCCCGGGAGTCCGGGGTCAAGGTGGTGCAGGAGGCAGGGCAGGGTGCCGAAATTGCCTTGGTCTTCGGTCGTGAGGATTCCGGCCTGACCAATGACGAATTGCAGCGATGTCATTTTCACGTGCATATCCCTTCGGACCCGGAGTTCAGCTCGCTGAACCTGGCGACGGCGGTGCAGGTACTGGCTTATGAAGTGCGTATGTCCTGGCTGGCGGCCGAAGGCCAGCCGAGCAAGGTCGAGAAGGATGAAGTGGCGTCGCCGCGCAGTGATGAGCTGGCGACCATGGATGAGCTGGAGCGGTTCTACGAGCATCTGGAGCAGACGCTGGTGGCCATTGACTTCCTCGATCCGGAAAAGCCACGGCACTTGATGGCGCGCCTGCGCCGGTTGTACGGACGCAGCTCGGTGAGCCGGGCGGAAATGAATATTTTGCGTGGCATCCTCACGGAGACCCAGAAAGCGGCCCGTGGCGAGCTCCTTAAGCGGAAGAATGATGATGTTTGAGCGTTTGCGTGAAGATATCCAGAGTGTTTTCCATCGTGACCCGGCGGCGCGTAATGCGTTCGAGGTCCTGACCTGCTACCCGGGCATGCACGCCATCTGGATTCATCGCCTGTCCGGCGCGTTGTGGGGTATGGGTTGGAAGTGGCTGGCGCGCCTGGTGTCGAACTTCGGGCGCTGGTTGACCGGGATCGAGATTCACCCGGGGGCCAAGGTCGGGCGCCGTTTCTTTATCGACCACGGCATGGGCATCGTCATTGGCGAGACCGCCGAGATCGGTGACGACGTCACCCTCTATCAGGGGGTGACCCTGGGCGGCACCAGTTGGAACAAGGGCAAGCGTCATCCGACCCTGGAAGATGGCGTGGTGGTGGGGGCGGGCGCCAAGGTGCTGGGGCCGTTCACTGTAGGGGCGGGCGCCAAGGTCGGCTCCAATGCGGTGGTGACCAAGGCGGTGCCGGCGGGCGCCACGGTGGTGGGTATTCCCGGGCGCATCATCGTCAAGTCCGATGACGAGCAGGAAGCCAAGCGCAAGGCCATGGCCGAGAAGCTCGGTTTCGACGCCTATGGGGTCAGCGAGGACATGCCGGACCCGGTGGCGCGGGCCATTGGCCAGTTGCTCGATCACTTGCAGGCCGTCGATGGACGTCTGGAGGGTATGTGCGGGGCCTTGAAGGATCTGGGCAGTAACTACTGTGCCAAGGATCTGCCGGCGCTGCGCGATGAGGACTTCGCGGGCGTCAAGGACAAGGGCGACAGCCAGGTCGGCTGAGCCTTTCGGGCGCTTTGGCGTTGATCGCGAGCGGGCTCGCTTTGTCGAAATGAGCCTGCTCGTGCAGCGCCCAAAAGGGCGTTGGCAACCCATTAGTCACCGAGCAAATCCAGGGCGTGCCATTACCCTGCAGACTTTGCTATGATTCGCGCGCTCTTTTGCGGGTAAACCTGACTAAAGTAGTAGGTCTTATAGTTGACTTAATTACTCGGGAATTGCATACTCGCTCCCATCCCGAAACACTCCGTGGTACTTGTCCATGCGACTGACTACAAAAGGCCGATACGCGGTAACAGCCATGCTTGACTTGGCGTTGCACGCGCAACATGGGCCGGTGTCCCTGGCCGATATCTCTGAGCGCCAAGGCATCTCCCTGTCCTATCTCGAACAGCTCTTCGCCAAGCTGCGCCGCAGCAATCTGGTGTCCAGCGTGCGTGGTCCAGGCGGTGGCTACCAGCTGTCGCGTGACATGCAAGGCATTCAGGTGGCCCAGGTGATCGATGCGGTGAACGAGTCGGTCGATGCAACCAAATGCCAGGGCCAGGGCGATTGCCATTCCGGCGACACCTGTCTGACCCACCACCTGTGGTGCGATCTGAGCCTGCAGATTCACGAATTTCTGAGCGGTATCAGCTTGGCTGACCTTGTGACTCGCCGTGAGGTGCAAGAAGTAGCCCAGCGTCAGGATCAGCGCCGCTGTAATGGCAAGGCGCAGCACCTGGACAAGATTGAAGCGTCCGCCGTCGAATGACAGCCAAAGAGCTAGCGGCACGCCAGCCAGCCTGATTTAGGAGAGAGTCCATGAAATTGCCGATTTACCTTGATTACTCAGCGACCACCCCGGTTGATCCGCGTGTCGCGCAAAAGATGAGTGAATGCCTGCTGGTCGACGGAAACTTCGGTAACCCGGCGTCCCGCTCCCACGTGTTCGGCTGGAAAGCCGAAGAGTCGGTGGAAAATGCCCGTCGCCAAGTGGCTGACCTGGTCAATGCCGACCCGCGTGAAATTGTCTGGACCTCCGGTGCCACCGAGTCCGACAACCTGGCAATCAAGGGTGTCGCGCATTTCTACCACACCAAGGGCAAACACCTGATCACCTCGAAGATCGAGCACAAGGCTGTCCTGGACACCATGCGCCAACTCGAGCGTGAAGGCTTCGAAGTCACCTACATCGAGCCGGGCGAAGACGGCCTGATCACTCCGGCCATGGTTGAAGCCGCCCTGCGCGATGACACCATCCTGGTTTCGATCATGCACGTGAACAACGAAATCGGCACCATCAACGACATCGCCGCCATTGGCGAGCTGACTCGTTCCAAAGGCATTCTGTTCCACGTCGACGCGGCTCAGTCCACCGGCAAGGTCGACATCGACCTGCAGGCGCTGAAAGTCGACCTGATGTCCTTCTCTGCCCACAAGACCTACGGTCCTAAAGGTATCGGTGCGCTGTACGTCAGCCGCAAGCCGCGGGTTCGCCTCGAAGCGACCATGCACGGCGGCGGTCACGAGCGCGGCATGCGTTCCGGCACCCTGGCCACCCACCAGATCGTTGGCATGGGCGAAGCCTTCCGTGTAGCCAAGGAAGACATGGCTGCCGAAAACCTGCGCATCAAGGCATTGAGCGACCGCTTCTACAAGCAGGTCGAGCACCTGGAGGAGCTGTACATCAACGGCAGCATGACCTCCCGCGTACCGCACAACCTGAACCTGAGCTTCAACTACGTCGAAGGCGAGTCGCTGATCATGGCGCTCAAGGACTTGGCGGTTTCCTCCGGTTCGGCCTGCACCTCGGCTTCGCTGGAGCCTTCGTATGTACTGCGCGCCCTGGGCCGCAACGACGAACTGGCACACAGCTCGATCCGCTTCACCTTCGGCCGCTTCACCACCGAAGAAGAAATCGATTATGCCGCGCAGAAAGTCTGCGAGGCCGTAACCAAGCTGCGCGCTCTGTCGCCGCTGTGGGACATGTACAAAGACGGCGTCGATATCTCGAAGATCGAGTGGGCGGCACACTAAATATAGAAGCCGCCAGGTACAGCTCCTGTAGCGACGCGGCGACTGACGCAGGCGTAACTACAGGGGCTCAAGAGCGGCCCTGATGAGTGAGGATTAAGAATCATGGCTTACAGCGAAAAGGTCATCGACCACTACGAGAACCCGCGCAACGTCGGCAAGATGAACGCGGAAGATCCTGATGTCGGCACCGGCATGGTCGGCGCTCCGGCGTGCGGCGACGTGATGCGCCTGCAGATCAAGGTCAACGAACAGGGCATCATCGAAGACGCCAAGTTCAAGACCTATGGTTGCGGTTCGGCTATCGCCTCCAGCTCCCTGGCTACCGAGTGGATGAAAGGCAAGACTCTGGATGAAGCAGAGACCATCAAGAACACTCAGCTGGCTGAAGAGCTGGCCCTGCCGCCAGTGAAAATCCACTGCTCGGTACTCGCCGAAGACGCCATCAAGGCCGCCGTTCGCGATTACAAGCAGAAGAAAGGCCTGATCTGATTTTCGCGGATCAGCTTTCACAGATTGAGCGACAAGTAAGGAGTCACGATGGCTATCAGCATGACAGAAGCGGCTGCTCAACACGTGCGGCGCTCCCTCAACGGGCGCGGCAAAGGTGATGGGATTCGTCTGGGTGTTCGCACCACGGGCTGTTCCGGCCTTGCCTATGTCCTGGAGTTCGTCGACGAGATCGGTGAAGACGATCAGGTGTTCGAGAGTCATGGCGAGAAAGTGATCATCGATCCGAAAAGCCTGACCTACCTGGATGGCACCGAACTGGACTTCGTCAAGGAAGGGTTGAACGAGGGCTTCAAGTTCAACAACCCCAACGTGCGCGGTGAATGTGGCTGCGGCGAAAGCTTCAACATCTGAGGCGGCTCGTGGGTACTCCTTGTCATTTCGCTTTATTTGAGCTGCAACCGAGCTTCCGCCTGGATCTCGAGCAGCTGGCCACGCGCTACCGTGAGTTGGCGCGTGCCGTTCATCCGGACCGCTTCGCTGACGCTTCCGAGCGTGAGCAGCGCCTGGCGCTGGAACAATCCGCCAGCCTCAACGAGGCCTACCAGACTCTCAAGAGTCCTCCCAAGCGCGCGCGATACCTGCTCGCGATGGGCGGCCATGAGCTGCCGCTGGAGGTCACGGTGCACGATCCGGAGTTCCTCCTGCAGCAGATGCAGTGGCGCGAAGAGCTCGAGGATCTGCAAGACGAGGCCGATCTGGCCGGTATCGCAGCTTTCAAGCGCCGCCTGAAAGTGGCCCAGGATGAATTGAACGAAAGCTTCGCAGCCTGTTGGGATGATGCTGCGCAACGCGAACAGGCCGAGCGCCTGATGCGGCGCATGCAGTTCCTCGACAAGCTCACCTACGAAGTGCGCCAGTTAGAAGAGCGCCTCGACGATTAACCCAGTGCCGCTCCGGTCGCACGCCTGATATACAGATAAGTCCAGATAAACATGGCCCTACTGCAGATCGCTGAACCCGGCCAAAGTCCTCAACCGCACCAGCGTCGCCTGGCTGTGGGGATCGACTTGGGTACTACCAATTCGCTGGTCGCTGCCTTGCGCAGTGGTCTTTCCGAGCCGCTGGCCGACGCCAGCGGGCAGGTCATCCTGCCGTCTGCCGTGCGCTATCACGCCGACCATGTCGAGGTGGGCGAGTCTGCCAGGCTGGCGGCGTCTGCCGATCCCCTGAACACCGTGTTGTCGGTCAAGCGCTTGATGGGGCGTGGTCTGTCCGACGTCAAGCAGTTGGGCGAGCAGCTGCCATACCGCTTCGTCGACGGCGAGTCGCACATGCCGTTCATCGACACCATCCAGGGCCCGAAAAGTCCGGTGGAAGTCTCCGCCGATATCCTTAAGGTCCTGCGCCAGCGCGCCGAGTCGACCCTGGGCGGTGAGCTGGTGGGGGCGGTGATTACCGTTCCGGCCTATTTCGACGATGCGCAGCGTCAAGCGACCAAGGATGCAGCCAAGCTGGCCGGTCTCAATGTGTTGCGTCTGCTCAACGAGCCGACCGCGGCGGCCGTGGCCTATGGTTTGGATCAACACGCCGAAGGCGTGGTGGCCATTTATGACTTGGGTGGCGGGACTTTCGATATTTCCATTCTGCGCCTGACCGGCGGTGTCTTCGAAGTGCTGGCCACCGGTGGCGACAGCGCCCTGGGCGGCGACGATTTCGATCATGCGATCGCCGGCTGGATCATCGAGAGCGCTGGGCTGTCCGCCGATCTCGATCCGGGCAAGCAGCGCAATCTGCTGCAAATCGCCTGTGCCGCCAAGGAAGCGCTTACCAATGCCCCATCGGTCGACGTGACCTATGGCGCCTGGTCGGCGCCGCTGACCCGCGAAGCCTTCGATGCCCTGATCGAGCCGATGGTGGCGCGCAGCCTCAAGGCCTGCCGTCGCGCCGTGCGTGATTCCAATGTCGAGCTGGAAGATGTCCAGGCGGTAGTCATGGTCGGCGGTTCGACTCGTGTTCCGCGGGTTCGCGAAGCCGTCGCCGAAATGTTCGGTCGCCAGCCGCTGACCGAGATCGACCCGGACCAGGTGGTGGCCATTGGTGCCGCGATCCAGGCCGATACCCTGGCCGGCAACAAGCGCGATGGTGGCGAACTGCTGCTGCTTGATGTGATTCCGCTGTCCCTGGGGCTGGAAACCATGGGTGGGTTGATGGAGAAGGTGATTCCGCGTAACACCACCATCCCTGTTGCCCGGGCCCAGGACTTCACCACTTACAAAGATGGCCAGTCGGCCATGATGATTCATGTGTTGCAGGGCGAGCGCGAGCTGATCAGCGACTGCCGTTCCCTGGCGCGTTTCGAACTGCGCGGTATTCCGGCCATGGTCGCCGGGGCAGCGAAGATCCGCGTGACCTTCCAGGTCGATGCCGACGGTCTGCTGAGCGTGTCCGCTCGTGAACTGGGCTCGGGCGTCGAAGCCAGCATCCAGGTCAAGCCCTCCTACGGCCTGACCGATGGCGAAATCGCCAGGATGCTCAAGGATTCCTTCCAGTACGCCAGCGACGACAAGGTCGCCCGCGTGCTGCGTGAGCAGCAGGTCGATGCCCAGCGCCTGATCGAGGCGGTGCAGGGTGCTTTGGACGCGGACGGCGAGCGTCTGTTGGATGCCGAAGAGCGCATGGTCATCGAGCTGCAAATGCAGGAATTGAGTGAATTGATGCGTGGCACCGATGGTTACGCCATCGAGCAGCAGACCAAGCGTCTGTCGCAAGTGACCGATGCTTTTGCTGCCCGCCGCCTGGACTCGACGGTGAAAGCCGCTCTGGCGGGGCGCAATCTGAATGAAATCGAGGAATAACTGATGCCGCAGATCATTTTTCTGCCACACGCCGTGTTTTGCCCGGATGGCCTGGTTGTAGAGGCTGCCCCGGGTACCTCGATTCTTGAAGTGGCGCATGACAACCACATCGAGATCGAGAGCGCCTGCGGCGGCGTCTGCGCCTGCACCACCTGCCATTGCATCGTTCGCGAGGGTTTCGACTCGCTGAACGAAGCCGACGAGCTGGAAGAAGACTTGCTGGACAAAGCCTGGGGCCTGGAGGCGCAATCGCGTCTATCCTGCCAGGCGATCGTCGGCGAGGAAGACCTGACCGTCGAAATTCCGAAATACTCGCTCAACCATGCAGCCGAAGCGCCGCACTGATTCAAGGAATCATCATGAGTCTGAAATGGGTTGATGTGCTGGAAATCGCGATCCAGCTGGCTGAATCCAAGCCGGATGTGGATCCGCGGTACGTAAACTTTGTCGATCTGCACCAATGGGTTCTGGCACTGCCGGAATTCAGCGACGATCCGGCTCGCGGTGGCGAGAAGGTTCTTGAAGCCATTCAGGCCGCCTGGATCGAAGAAGCAGACTGAGTCTGTCCTGTACGCAGTTAGGCAATCCCTATAAACCCGCGTATAATTCGCGGGTTTAATTTTTCGCTTTAATCACCGTTTCTGGAGTTACACCATGGCTGTTCAACGTACTTTCTCCATCATCAAGCCTGACGCTGTTGCAAAAAACGTCATCGGCGAGATCGTTACCCGTTTCGAAAAAGCTGGCCTGCGCGTTGTAGCTTCGAAAATGAAGCAACTGTCCAAAGCCGAAGCTGAAGGCTTCTACGCTGAGCACAGCGCTCGTGGCTTCTTCGGCGAGCTGGTTGCTTTCATGACTTCCGGTCCGGTTGTCGTTCAGGTTCTGGAAGGCGAAAACGCTATCGCTCTGAACCGTGAGCTGATGGGCGCTACCAACCCTAAAGAAGCTGCTGCCGGCACCATCCGCGCTGACTTCGCTGAATCCATCGACGCCAACGCCGTTCACGGTTCGGACTCCGAAGCCGCTGCTGCACGCGAAATCGCTTACTTCTTCGCTTCCACCGAAGTGACCACTCGCTAAGCCAAAGGCCCGTGAGTGAAGGTGAAACCATGACTACATCGACTGGCAAAACTAACCTGTTGGGTCTGACTCAACCGGAAATGGAAAAATTCTTCGACTCAATCGGGGAGAAGCGTTTCCGTGCCGGTCAGGTAATGAAATGGATTCACCACTTTGGCGTCGATGATTTCGACGCCATGACGAACGTCGGCAAGGCCTTGCGCGAAAAGCTCAAGGCCGTTGCCGAAATTCGTGGTCCGGAAGTGGTCAGCGAGGACATCTCCAGCGACGGCACCCGCAAGTGGGTGGTGCGCGTGGCGTCCGGCAGCTGCGTCGAGACCGTTTACATTCCCCAGGGAAAACGCGGCACCTTGTGCGTTTCGTCCCAGGCAGGCTGTGCCCTGGACTGCAGTTTCTGCTCCACCGGCAAGCAAGGCTTCAATAGCAACCTCACCGCCGCGGAAGTCATCGGCCAGGTGTGGATTGCCAACAAATCCTTTGGCAGCGTCCCGGCGACCGTCGACCGTGCCATCACCAACGTGGTGATGATGGGCATGGGTGAGCCGCTGCTGAACTTCGACAACGTCATCTCGGCCATGCACCTGATGATGGACGACCTGGGCTACGGCATCTCCAAGCGCCGCGTGACCCTGTCGACCTCCGGCGTGGTACCGATGATCGATGAGCTGGCCAAGCACATCGACGTTTCCCTGGCGTTGTCCCTGCACGCACCGAACGATGCGCTGCGCAACCAGCTGGTACCGATCAACAAGAAGTACCCGCTGAAGATGCTGCTCGAGTCCTGCCAGCGCTACATGTCGTCGCTGGGCGAGAAACGTGTGCTGACGATTGAGTACACGCTGCTCAAGGACGTCAATGATAAGGTTGAACACGCTGTCGAGATGATCGCGTTGCTCAAGGACATTCCTTGCAAGATCAACCTGATCCCGTTCAACCCGTTCCCGCATTCCGGTTATGAGCGGCCGAGCAACAACGCCATTCGCCGGTTCCAGGATCAACTGCATCACGCAGGCTTCAACGTCACCGTGCGCACCACGCGCGGCGAAGACATCGATGCGGCCTGTGGACAACTGGTCGGGCAGGTGCTGGATCGCACCCGTCGTAGCGAACGTTATATCGCCGTGCGCGAGTTGAGCGCCGACGCCGATATGCCGCAAAGCGCTGCGAATCGTACCTGAGAGAGGATCTCCATGACCTTGCGCGTCGCGCTGCTTCTGCTTTTTGTCAGCCTGTCGGCTGGCTGTGTTCTTTCGGGGGATTTCAACCCGATGAAGACAAGCAAGGGGCGGGACGAGGCGCGTGAGGCTTATGTTCAGCTGGGCTTGGGATATCTGCAACAAGGTATGACCGAGCGGGCGAAAGTACCGCTGAAAAAGGCCCTGGAGCTGGACGAGTCCGACGCTGATGCCAATGCCGCCCTGGCGCTGGTGTTCCAGGCTGAAATGGAACCCGAGCTGGCGGACCAGCATTACCGCAAGGCCCTGGCTGCGCGTCCCTCCGATGCCCGTATCCTGAACAACTACGGCAGTTTTCTCTTTGAAGAAAAACGTTACAAAGATGCTTATCAGCGCTTTGAACAGGCGGCTGCTGATACCCTGTACCCCGAGCGATCCCGAGTATTCGAGAACCTTGGCATGACCGCCGCGATGCTGGGTGAGCGTGACCTGGCCCGGCAACACCTGGAAAAAGCCCTGCGCCTGAACCGCCAGCAGCCTCGCGCATTGCTGGAAATGGCTGAGTTGTCTTTCGAAGACAGGCATTATGTGCCCGCACGCGACTATTACGATCGTTTTAGCCTGCTGAGCGAGCAAAATGCACGTAGTCTATTGCTCGGCGTTCGGCTGGCAACGGTGTTTGAAGATCGCGACAAGGCCGCCAGTTACGGCCTGCAATTAAAACGACTCTATCCCGGTACGCCGGAATATCAGCAATACCTGTCGGAGCAATGATGAAAGCGGCGCATCCCGAAGTTCTAGCAGCGACTCGCGTCAACCCCGGTGAGACCCTGCGTCAGGCCCGCGAAAGCAATGGTTGGTCGCTGGCTGAAGTGGCCCTCAAGCTCAATCTGACCGCAAACTCGTTGAGCAACCTGGAAGCCGGCGCTTTCGACAAACTGCCGGGGCATACCTTCGCCCGCGGTTATATCCGTGCCTATGCCAAGTTGCTGGGGATGGACCAGGCCGTTCTGGTCCAGGCCTTCGACCAATACACGGGCACCGATTCCCAGGGCAGCAATGTGCACAGCCTCGGCCGTATCGAAGAGCCAGTACGGGTTTCCCACACCATTTTGCGCATCGTCAGCCTGTTGCTGCTGATCGCGGTGATCGGTGGTGGCTTTATCTGGTGGCAGGATCAAACGTCCGTGCGCACCAAGGAGCTGGTTGGCCTCAATCAGGAACATGTCGAAGTCGAAGGGGCCGACGGTACCACGCAGATTCATCCGATCGACGAGCCGGAAGACCAGGCGGTCGTGGAAGGTCAGACCGAGGGCGAAACCGCCCTGGCCCTGCCTGAAACCCCGGCTCCAGGCCAGGCCGCTGCGGATGCCGCGGCCCCTGCGCCAAGCGCTCCGGCTGCCACACCTGCGGCCCCGGTTGCTCCTGCTCCAGTGGTCGTGGCACCGGTGGCACCAGCACCGAGCGCTCCGGCCGCGCCTGCCCCTGTAGCGCCTGTGGTCGCAGCAGCGACTATTCCGGCTGCCCCGGCAGCTCCAACTGCGCCCGCCGCCGCGCCTGTAGCCGGCGCGGGTCAGGTACAGATCCAGTTCACAGCCGATTGCTGGACCCAGATCACCGACGGCAGCGGTAAAGTGCTGTTGAGTGGCCTGAAGCGCAAGGGCGAGACCGCCGATGTTTCCGGCAAGCCGCCATTTGCCGTGCGCCTGGGTTATGCCCGTGGTGCGCAGGTCAGCTACAACGGACAAGCGGTCGATGTGGCTCCGTTCACCAGTGGCGAGACTGCTCGCCTGAAGTTAGGTCAATAAGTCATGCACGGCGAATCTCCAATCAAACGTCGCGAGTCCCGCAAGATCTGGGTCGGCTCGGTACCCGTGGGTGGCGATGCCCCCATTGCCGTGCAGAGCATGACCAACAGCGACACCAACGATGTGGCGGCCACTGTGGCCCAGATCAACCGTCTGGAAGCCGCCGGTGTCGATATCGTGCGGGTTTCCGTACCGGATATGGACGCGGCCGAAGCTTTTGGCCGTATCAAGCAGCAGGTCAAGGTGCCGCTGGTTGCCGACATCCACTTCGACTACAAGATAGCCTTGCGCGTGGCCGAACTGGGCGTCGATTGCTTGCGGATCAACCCCGGCAACATCGGTCGTGAAGACCGCGTGCGTGCGGTGGTGGATGCGGCCCGTGATCGCGGGATCCCGATCCGTATCGGCGTCAACGCCGGTTCCCTGGAAAAGGACCTGCAGAAGAAATATGGCGAGCCCACCCCGGCGGCGCTGGTGGAGTCTGCCCTGCGTCACGTCGAGCACCTTGAGCGCCTGAACTTCAAGGACTTCAAGGTCAGTGTGAAAGCCTCCGACGTGTTCATGGCCGTCGAAGCCTATCGCCTGCTGGCCAAGGAAATCATCCAGCCGCTGCACCTGGGTATCACCGAAGCCGGCGGTTTGCGTTCAGGCACGGTGAAATCCGCCGTGGGCCTCGGTATGCTGCTGGCCGAAGGGATTGGCGATACTATTCGCATCTCGTTGGCGGCCGACCCGGTCGAAGAAGTGAAAGTCGGCTACGACATTCTCAAGTCCCTGCATCTGCGTTCCCGTGGCATCAACTTCATCGCCTGCCCGAGCTGCTCGCGGCAGAATTTCGATGTGGTCAAGACCATGAACGAACTGGAAGGGCGTCTCGAGGATCTGCTGGTACCGCTGGACGTGGCAGTCATCGGTTGTGTGGTCAACGGTCCGGGCGAAGCCAAAGAGGCGCATATCGGCCTGACCGGCGGGACGCCGAACCTGATTTACATCGACGGCAAGCCGTCGCAGAAACTGACGAATGACAATCTTGTGGATCAACTGGAAAAGCTGATCCGCGAGAAAGCGGCCGAAAAGGTCGAAGCCGACGCAGCGCTGATCGCGCGCGGCTAATCGAACGAATTAAGGATTTTTTGTGAGCAAGTCTCTGCAAGCCATTCGTGGCATGAACGACATCCTGCCCGAGCAGACGCCCCTGTGGCGCTATTTCGAGGGCACCGTTGCGCGGTTGCTGGATAACTACGGTTACAAGCAGATCCGTATGCCGATCGTCGAGTTCACCGAGTTGTTCAAGCGCTCCATCGGTGAAGTGACCGACATCGTCGAAAAAGAGATGTACACCTTCGACGACCGTAACGGCGACTCCCTGACCCTGCGTCCGGAAGGCACCGCGGCGTGCGTGCGCGCTGTGCTCGAGCATGGCATCACTGGCGGTGGCCAGGTGCAGAAACTCTGGTACATCGGCCCGATGTTCCGTCACGAGCGTCCGCAGAAAGGCCGTTATCGCCAGTTCCACCAGATCGGTTGCGAAGTCTTCAACCTCGACGGTCCGGACATCGACGCCGAACTGATCGTGCTGACCTGGCGCCTGTGGGGCGAACTGGGTATCCGTGACGCGGTCAAGCTCGAGCTGAACAGCCTGGGAACCGCCGAAGCCCGTGCGCGTTATCGCGATGCGCTGGTGACGTTCCTCTCGGCACGCATGGACAAGCTCGACGAAGACAGCCAGCGTCGCCTGAAAACCAACCCGCTGCGCGTGCTCGACACCAAGAACCCGGACACTCAAGCCGTACTGGTGGACGCGCCGAAGCTGGCCGATTACCTGGACGAAGAGTCCCGCGTGCACTTCGAGGGGCTCAAGGCCCGTCTGGATGCCGCTGGTATCCCTTATGTGATCAACCCGAAGCTGGTGCGCGGGCTGGATTACTACAGCAAGACCGTTTTCGAATGGGTCACCGACAAGCTCGGTGCCCAGGGCACCGTCTGTGCCGGCGGCCGCTACGACGGCCTGGTCGAGCAGATGGGCGGCAAGCCTACCCCAGGTGTCGGTTTCGCCATGGGAATCGAGCGTCTGGTACTGCTGCTGGAAACCCTGGAGCAGATCCCGGAAGAGATCTCGCGCCAGGTCGACGTTTACCTCTGCGCCTTCGGGGAAGCCGCCGAACTGGCTGCTCTGGCGCTGAGCGAACGGGTTCGTGATCAATTGCCCAACCTGCGCCTGCAGATCAACGCTGGCGCCGGCAGCTTCAAGAGCCAGTTCAAAAAGGCCGACAAGAGCGGTGCGTTGTACGCATTGATCCTCGGTGACGACGAACTGGCCCAGCAAGTGGTAGGTTTCAAACCCCTGCGTGGCCAGGGCGAACAACAAAGCATTGCCTGGGATGCGCTCGCTGCACACCTGGCCACCTGCGTCGTGCAGGGTTGAAGCTGTCAAACAGCCGATTTAGCGAATAAGGAGTATTGGGGTGTCGAGTACCGAAGATGAACAGCTGGCGGATTTGAAGGACTGGTGGCAGCGCAACGGCAAGCCCCTGGTCACCGGCGGCCTGTTGGCGCTGGTCATCGTGTTCGGCTGGCAGGCCTGGCACAAGTATCAGAACAATCAATCGCAAGGCGCCTCGATGCTCTATCAGCAATTGCTGGAGACCACGCTGACGCCTGACGGCAAGCCGGATGCAGCCCGTGTTGCAGACCTGGCCGGCAAGCTCAACAGTGAGTTCGGCGGTACTGCCTACGCGCAATACGGCAGCCTGTTCGTCGCCAAGGTGGCGGTCGACACCGGCAAGCTGGACGACGCAGCGACCGAGCTCAAAGCCATCGCCGACAAGCCGGCCAACCCGACGCTGGGCGAAATCGCCCGTCAGCGCCTGGCTCAGGTCCTGGCGGCGCAGAACAAGGCCGATGAAGCGCTGAAGCTGCTCGAAGGCGATGCCGACAAGGCATTCCTGGCCACTCGCGAAGAGCTCAAGGGCGACCTGCTGGTCCAATTGGGCCGTACCGACGAAGCCCATGCTGCGTATGAAAAAGCCAAGGCCGCGCTGTCCGATGAAGCGGCGGTCGGTGGCCTACAAATCAAGCTGGACGACCTGGCCAAAGGGGATGCGTGACGTGATCCGTTGGAAACATGCAGCATTGCTGGCTCTGGCCGTTCTGGCCGCGGGTTGCAGCAGCAACAGCAAGAAAGAATTGCCCCCTGCCGAACTGGTCGACTTCAAAGAAGAAGTGGTCCTGCAGAAACAGTGGAGCCGTTCGGTCGGTGACGGCCAGGGCGAAACCTACAACATGCTGGTTCCGGCGATCGACGGCAGCACCATCTACGCCGCCGACGTCACTGGCGTGGTAGAGGCACTGGATCGCATGAACGGCGACGTCAAATGGAAACAGGACCTGGAGTTGCCTGTGTCCGGTGCCGTTGGCGTGGGTTATGGCCTGGTCATGATCGGTACCCTCAAGGGCGAAGTGGTCGCTCTGGACGCTTCGAGCGGCGAAGAGAAGTGGCGCGCGCGGGTGACCAGTGAAGTACTGGCTCCGCCGTCCACCAATGGCGATGTGGTGGTGGTCCAGACCCAGGATGACCGTGTGATCGGCCTCGATGCCGCCACCGGCAACCAGATGTGGGTCTACGACAGCACCCCAGCGGTACTGACCCTGCGCGGCACCAGTGCGCCAATCACCACCAATCGCCTGGCGGTCGCCGGTCTGTCGACCGGTAAAGTGGTGGCCCTGGATATCCGCAACGGCGTGCCGGTGTGGGAGCAGCGCGTGGCTATTCCGCAAGGTCGTTCCGAGCTGGATCGCGTGGTCGACATCGACGGTGGCCTGCTGTTGTCCGGCGGCACCCTGTATGTCGCCAGCTACCAGGGTCGCGTAGCGGCGCTGGACCTGGAAAGCGGTCGTCCGCTCTGGCAGCGCGATGCTTCCAGCTATGCGGGTGTCGCTCAAGGTTTCGGCAGCGTCTATGTGAGCCTGTCCTCCGGCACCGTCGAAAGCATCGACGAGCGTTCCACCACTGCGTTGTGGAGCAACGACTCGCTGGCCCGCCGTCAACTGTCGGCCCCGGAAGTCTTCTCCAGCTACGTGGCGGTCGGTGACCTGGAAGGTTACCTGCACCTGCTGAGCCAGGTTGACGGTCGCTTCGTTGGCCGTGAGCGTATCGACAGCGATGGTCTGCGTGCGCGTCCGCTGGTAGTGGGCAACATGATTTATGTGTATGGCAACAGCGGCAAACTGGAAGCCCTGACCATCAAGTAATGGTTTGACTATGCTTGGGGTTGATCCCCAAGCGGCCTTGCCCCGGCAAGGTTCGCAGCACGTCACGTGCTGCCCCGAGCACCAGCCGCTGCCTCGCAGCGGCTTTTGTATTTTCTGAATTAACGCAGTGGAGAGCCGCATGGTTCCCGTAATCGCCCTGGTGGGCCGACCGAACGTCGGCAAGTCCACCTTGTTCAACCGCCTGACTCGGACTCGCGACGCCATTGTCGGCGACCTGTCCGGTCTGACCCGTGATCGCCAATACGGTGAGGCCAAGTGGCAAGGGCGTACCTACATTCTGATCGACACCGGCGGTATCTCCGGTGACGAGCATGGCATGGACGAAAAGATGGCCGAGCAGTCGCTGCTGGCCATCGAAGAAGCCGATGTCGTCCTGTTCCTGGTAGATGCCAAGGCCGGTTTCACCGCGGCCGACCAGATGATCGGCGAGCACCTGCGCAAACGTAACAAGACCTCTTACGTGATCGCCAACAAGGTCGACAATATCGACCCTGACATGGCACGTGCCGAGTTCGCCCCGCTGGGCATGGGCGACGCGATCCCGATCGCCGGTGCTCACGGTCGTGGTATCACGCAGATGCTGGAAATCGCCCTGCGCGAGTTCCCGAAAGACGACGCAGACGAGCCGGAAGAGGGCGAGGAAGAAGTCGTAGCCGAAGGCGAGGAAGCCAAGCGCATTCCGGGTCCGAGCGAAAAAGACGGGATCAAGATCGCCATCATCGGTCGGCCGAACGTGGGCAAGTCTACCCTGGTCAACCGCATGCTCGGCGAAGACCGGGTCATCGTCTACGACCAGCCGGGCACCACCCGCGACAGTATCTACATTCCCTTCGAGCGTAACGAAGAGAAGTACACGCTGATCGACACCGCCGGTGTGCGCAAGCGCGGCAAGATCCACGAGGAAGTTGAAAAGTTCTCGGTGGTCAAGACCCTGCAGGCGATCAAGGACGCCAACGTGGTGATCTTCGTCATGGACGCCCGCGAAGGCGTGGTCGACCACGACCTGAACCTGCTGGGCTTTGCCCTGGAAGCAGGCCGGGCCCTGGTCATCGCCCTGAACAAATGGGATGGCATGGACCCGCGCGAGCGTGACTATGTGAAGACCGAGCTGGAGCGTCGGCTGTTCTTCGTCGACTTCGCCGACATCCACTTCATCTCGGCGTTGCACGGTACTGGCGTGGGCAACCTCTACCAGTCGGTGCAGAACTCCTTCAAGTCCGCGGTAACCCGCTGGCCGACCAGCCGCCTGACGCAGATCCTCGAAGACGCCGTGAGCGAGCACGCGCCACCGATGGTCAACAACCGTCGCATCAAGCTGCGTTATGCCCACCTGGGTGGTGCCAACCCGCCGCTGATCGTGATCCACGGCAACCAGGTGGAGAAGGTGCCGAAGTCCTATGTGCGCTACCTGGAAAACACCTACCGGCGTGTTCTGAAGCTGGTCGGTACGCCGATCCGCATCGAATTCAAGGGCGGCGAAAACCCGTACGAAGGCAACAAGAACACGCTCACCGACCGTCAGGTCAACAAGAAGCGTCGTTTGATGACACACCACAAGAAGGCCGAGAAGAAGCGCAAGGACAAGCGCTGACACAGCGCTTCGAGTTGCAAGCCACAAGCTACAAGTAGAAAAGTGGCAAGGGCTTTCAGCTTATGGCTTACAGCTTGTAGCAGCGATTAAAAAGGGTCCTTGAGGGACCCTTTTTTAATCGCCGCCCTTTGGGCTATTCTCGGGACCTCCCCGAGCCGCCGTAGAGCCGGGTGTTCAGCAGGGAACCACCCATGATCACCAGTAAGCTGCCGAATGTCGGCACCACCATCTTCACGCAAATGTCGCAGCTCGCCGTGGAAACCGGCGCGCTGAACCTGTCCCAGGGTTTTCCCGATTTCGATGGCCCGCAGGCCCTGCTCGATGCGGTTGCCCGGCATATCGCCAGCGGCCATAACCAATACGCACCGATGACCGGCCTGCCAGCCTTGCGCCAGCAAGTGGCGGCCAAGATCGCCCGCAGTTATGGCGTGCAGGTGAATGCCGATACCGAGGTAACCATCACTCCAGGGGCCACCCAGGCGATCTTCTGCGCCATCCAGGCGGTGATCCAGCCCGGTGATGAAGTGATCGTCTTCGATCCTTGCTACGACAGCTATGAGCCTTCGGTGGAGCTGGCTGGCGGGCGCTGCGTGCATGTACAGCTTGGCCTGAACGATTTCGCCATCGACTGGCAGAAGCTTGGCGAGGCCCTGAGCCCGCGTACGCGGATGATCATTCTCAATGCCCCGCACAACCCCAGCGGTGCGCTGATCAGCCATGCGGAACTGGACCAGCTGGCTGCGCTGATTCGCGATCGGGATATCTACCTGGTCAGCGACGAGGTGTACGAGCATCTGGTATTCGACGGCATCCCTCACGTCAGCGTGCTGGCCCATGAGGAGCTGTACCAACGGGCATTTGTGGTCAGTTCCTTTGGCAAGACCTATCACGTGACCGGCTGGAAAACCGGCTATGTGGTCGCACCTCCGGCCCTGAGCGCGGAACTGCGCAAGGTGCATCAATATGTCAGCTTTTGCGGCGTGACTCCTTTGCAGTACGCTCTGGCGGACTACATGGCCGAACACCCGGAACATGTCGAAGAGCTACCCGGTTTCTATCAGGCCAAGCGCGACCTGTTCTGCGACCTGCTGGCACCTTCGCGATTCAGCTTTACCCGGGTGGCCGGTACTTACTTCCAACTGGTGGACTACTCGCAGATCCGCCCGGACCTGAATGACGTCGAGATGGCGATCTGGATGACCCGCGAGCACGGTGTCGCGACCATTCCGGTGTCGGTGTTCTACCGCGAGCCACCGCAAGGACAGCGTCTGGTAAGGCTATGCTTTGCCAAGCGTGAGGAGACGCTGCGTCAGGCAGCGGAGAAGCTATGCGTGATCTGAGTGCTTTACCCAATCTGAATGTGGCGCTGATCCAGACCTCCTTGGTCTGGCACGACCGCCAGGCCAATCTCGAGCACTTCGAGCTGTTGTTCGAACAGGCCCGGGGCGCCGACCTGATTATCCTGCCGGAAATGTTCACCACCGGATTTTCCATGGAGTCCGAAGCCCTCGCCGAGGCGGAAAACGGCCCGACCAGTAAGTGGCTGCGCAACCAGGCCGCCAGGCTCGATGCGGTCATCACTGGCAGTGTGATTATCCAGACCGTCGACGGCAGCCACCGCAACCGCCTGCTGTGGGCTCGCCCTGACGGCGAGGTCTGGCATTACGATAAACGCCATTTGTTCCGCATGGCGGGCGAGCACGATCACTACACGCCGGGCGAGCGCCAGGTGCAGTTCGAACTCAAGGGTTGGCGGGTCAGGCCGCTGATCTGCTACGACCTGCGCTTTCCGGTGTGGAGCCGCGATGCCCGGGATACCGACTTGCTGCTGTACACGGCCAACTGGCCGGGGGCGCGGCGTCAGCACTGGAACCGTTTGTTGCCGGCCAGGGCCATCGAAAACCTGTGTTATGTGGCCGCGGTCAATCGGGTCGGTACCGACGGCAAGGGGTTTGCCTACACCGGGGATAGCCAGGTGCTGGATTTCCAGGGCGAGACCCTGCTCAGCGCCGGTGAGGCCGACGGAGTATTCCAGGTCTGTCTGAATGCCGCGGATCTGGCGGCCTATCGCGCGCGCTTTCCAGCCTACCTTGATGCCGACACCTTCGAGTTCACTCAGGCTTAAAGATCTGTCGGGGTGGGCCGTTAAGGGGTAAGAGGATTTTCAGGGAGATTTGTCATGACCACTATCGGTGCCGCGAGCATCAATCCATTCCCGCTGGGGGCCGCGCCGCAAAAGCTCAACATCGCCGAGCAGCAGGCCAGCCCGCTCGAGGTGCAGGACAAGGGCGCTGTCGATGACAGCGACTCGGTGAGTGTCGACATGCAGGAGTACGGTGCCAAGGCCGACTTCAGTTCATCCACCGCTGATATCGTCGCGCAGTTGCAGAAGCAGATCGACCAGACCGAAAAGACCCTGTCCGAGCAGCAGTCGCAATTGTCCGGGGTGCAGAAGGGGCAGGCGAGCGAGGAGCAGAAGGCGCAACAGGCCTTGGAGGTGCAGGCGCAGATCGCGATCACCGCCAACAACCTTCAGGTGTTGCAGGCGGCGTTGCTCCAGGCGCTGACGGCGCGGATCAATACCACCGCCTGAGCGGGGCAATAACTACACAGCCCAAAAAAGCCCCGGATCATCCGGGGCTTTTTTGTCGCCGTAAAACCGTCAGGCGGCTTTGGCGTCTAGCTGGCTCAGGGAGCGGTTCAGCGCGCTGAACAGGGCCTTGAAGCTGGCGGTGGTGATGTTTTCATCGATACCCACACCGTGCACCGCAC
Source organism: Pseudomonas sp. FW305-25 (assembly GCF_017351415.1). Taxonomy (NCBI): domain Bacteria; kingdom Pseudomonadati; phylum Pseudomonadota; class Gammaproteobacteria; order Pseudomonadales; family Pseudomonadaceae; genus Pseudomonas; species Pseudomonas sp. FW305-25. The sequence goes on from NZ_JACNDE010000009.1 coordinate 58,484, forward strand.
GCTCGCCGTTCACGCGCAGTTCGATATAGGCGGCAGCCTTGGCGTTGGTGCCCGCGCCGATGGCATGCTCGTTGTAGTCCATGATTTCCACCGGAACCGGCAAGCCGGCCACCAGGGCTTCCAGGGCGCCATTGCCCTTGCCGCGCCAGTGCAGATTGGTCTCGCCCTGGCCCTTGCCAGACACTTCCACTTCCACGGCGCTGTGGCCGTTTTCTTCCTGCAGGCGATGGCTGACCAACGCGTACGGGGTGTTGGCCTGCAAGTATTCGCTGTGGAGCAGCGCGTGGATCTGCTGGGCGGTCATCTCCAGACCCAGGCGATCGGTTTCACGCTGTACCACCTGGCTGAACTCGATCTGCATGCGGCGTGGCAAGCTGATACCGTATTCCTGTTCCAGCAGGTAGGCGATACCGCCTTTGCCCGACTGGCTGTTGACACGAATCACCGCCTCGTAGCTGCGACCGATGTCGGCCGGGTCGATCGGCAAGTACGGCACTTCCCACAGCGCATCGGATTTCTGCTGGGCGAAACCCTTGCGGATAGCGTCCTGGTGCGAGCCGGAGAAGGCGGTGTGAACCAGGTCGCCGACATACGGATGACGCGGGTGAACCGGGATCTGGTTGCACTCTTCGACCACTTTGCGCACGCCGTCGATATCGGAGAAATCCAGTTCCGGATCGATGCCCTGGGTGTAGAGGTTCAGGGCTACGGTGACCAGGTCGACGTTGCCGGTGCGTTCGCCGTTGCCGAACAGGCAGCCTTCGACGCGGTCGGCGCCGGCCATCAAGCCCAGCTCGGTGGCGGCTACGCCGGTACCACGGTCGTTGTGGGTGTGCAGGCTGATGATCACGCTGTCACGACGGTTGATGTGGCGACCGAACCATTCGATCTGGTCGGCATAGATGTTCGGCGTGGCGACTTCGACAGTGGCCGGCAGGTTGAGGATCACCTTGTTGGCTGGCGTCGGGTTCCAGACCTCGATCACTGCGTCGCAGACTTCCTTGGCGAACTCCAGCTCAGTGGCGCTGAAGGTCTCTGGCGAGTATTCGAACTGCCATTGGGTTTCCGGCTGCTGGGCAGCGTATTTGACGAACAGCTTGGCGGCGTTCACCGCGATCTCTTTCACGCCTTCCTTGTCCTGGTTGAAGACAATGCGGCGGAACGACGGGCTGGTGGCGTTGTACAGGTGGACGATGGCTTTCTTCGCCCCGCGCAACGATTCGAAAGTGCGGGCGATCAGGTCTTCACGGGCCTGGGTCAGCACCTGGATGGTGGTGTCGTCCGGGATGTGGCCACCTTCGATCAGGGTGCGCACGAAGTCGAAGTCGGTCTGCGACGCGGCCGGGAAGGAGGCCTCGATTTCTTTCACGCCGACGGCGACCAGGGTTTTCCAGAAGCGCAGCTTCTTCACCGCATCCATTGGCTCGATCAACGACTGGTTGCCATCACGCAGGTCGGAGCTGCACCAGATCGGCGCGCGGGTGATGGTCTTCGACGGCCAGGTGCGGTCCGGCAAGTTGATGGTCGGGAACGCGCGGTACTTCGAGGAAGGGTCTTTGAGCATGCTCATGGGGAAATCCTTATTGTCCGGGCCGAGAAGAGGCGGCCTGCCGGTGAATCAATGGGTGTGTTGTTTGAAGCAGGGGACGAGGTACCGCGACTCAACCTGGCAGTCGTGCGCTGACGAGGCAGAGGCTTCGGTGTTGACGGCGCTGAATGAGGGTGTGAGAGGTTTTCATGCCCTCAACCCTAACCACTGGGGTGAAAGATGGCAAGCAGTCGAAAAAAATTGAGATAAATCTCTTAAAAATGGTTTTTCGCGAGATTTTATTCTGTCGAGCTTAAGGCTGGCTCGATCTTATTGCGCAGAGTTTTGAACCTGCGCAATCCCTGCGGGAGCCACGGCTCAGGGCTGGAAGGCCCCGATAAAGATCGCCGGATCGACCCGGGCGTCGTTCAGGCTGACGTTCCAGTGCATGTGCGGCCCGGTGGCGCGCCCGGTGGAGCCGACTTTCCCGACCACCCCGCCGCGGGCCAGTTGCTGGCCGACCTTCACGTCGATCTTCGACATATGGCAGAACATGCTGATAAAGCCCTGGCCGTGGTCGACGAATACGGTATTGCCGTTGAAAAAGTAATTGCCGATCAGGATCACCTTGCCGGCCGCCGGCGTCTTGATCGGCGTCCCCGCAGGTACCGCGAAGTCCAGCCCGGCGTGTGGATTGCGCTCCTCACCGTTGAAGAAGCGGCGGACGCCGAACTTGCTCGACAGCGGGCCGCTCACCGGCTTGTCCAGCAGCAGGTTGCTCGGAGTGTTGGGGCTGAAACTGCGGTAGGCGCGGACCTGCTCGGCCAACTCGGCGTCGATGCGCTTGAGGTCGGCCGGATCGGGGTTGACCTGGCGTTTGTTCTTCAGCGTGATGTGCTGTTCCGGGTATTTCTTGCTGGTCACGTTGAAGTTCAGGCTGCGGCCGCCAGCACTGATCTTCTGGGGACCGGGTTTGACGGTCAGGGGGATGCCGACAATCGCCAGCCAGTTGTTCTGTTCCTTGACTACCAGCAGCGGTTTTCCCTGATAGCTGGCCTTGGGCGCCTGGGCGGCGCTGCCCAGGTCGATCACCGCCACGCCACCGGGCACCGGTTTGTTCAGCTGGCGCGTGATGTAGCTATCGGCGTGGGCGTTGAAGGTCAGGCACAGCAACAACAGGGAGCTAAGAAAACGCGGCATGGATCAATCCAGTAAAGAAAGGGTGACAGGCGTCAGGTGATTGTCCTCGACCCGGACCTGCAGTTCGCCTTCGCCAAGCCGGGCTTTGAGGCGCTGGCCCGGCTGGGTCTGTGCGGCGCTGCGAATGGCCTGGCCGCGTTCGTCCAGCAGGATGCTGTAGCCACGGCCCAGGGTGGCCAGCGGGCTGACCACATGCAGGGTCTGCATCTGGCTTTGCAGTTGCAGGCGACGGGATTTCAGACCTTCGCGCATGGCCCGTGGCAGGCGTTCGGCCAGGCTGTCGAGGCGTTGCCGCAGCAGCGCCAGTTGACGCCCGGGGTGTTGGCCGGCGAGCCGGGTTTCCAGGCGAATCAGGCGCTCGCGGCGGGTATTGAGGCTGCGCTCGAACGCCCGGCGCATACGCATGTCCAGGTCATCCAGGCGCTGCGCTTGCTGGCGCAGGCGCTCACCTGGGTGACGCAGGCGCCGGGCCATGCCTTCCAGGCGCAGGCGATCACGCAGCAACCGATCGCGCATGCGCATCACCAGGCGCCGATGCAGGCTTTCGACGCGGTGTTGCAGGTCGCTGGAGTCCGGCGCGAGCAGTTCGGCGGCCGCCGAGGGCGTTGGTGCGCGCACGTCGGCGACGAAGTCGCTGATCGATACGTCGGTTTCATGACCCACGGCGCTGACGATCGGCGTGACACAGGCATCCACCGCCCGGGCCACGGCTTCTTCGTTGAAGCACCAGAGGTCTTCCAGGGAGCCGCCGCCACGGGCCAGGATCAGCGCGTCGAAGCCCCGGGCATCGGCCATTTTCAGGGCGCGGACGATCTGCGCGGTCGCCTCGCGGCCTTGTACGGCGGTAGGGATCAGGGTCAGGGCCACCTGTGGCGCTCGGCGCCGGAACACGCTGATGATGTCGCGAATCACCGCGCCGGTTGGCGAACTGATAATGCCTATGCGCTGCGGATGGGCGGGCAGCGGCACTTTGCGTTCGCTGCTGAACAGGCCTTCGGCGCTGAGCTTTTCCTTCAGCGCATCGAAGGCCAGGCGCAGGGCGCCGTCGCCGGCCGGTTCGACCGTATCGAGGATCAACTGGTAGTCGCCGCGGCCTTCGAACAGCGAGACCTTGCCGCGCACCTTGACCGCCAGGCCGTCCTTCAGTGCCTGGCGCACCCGCGCGGCATTTTGCCGAAACAGCGCGCAGCGCACCTGGGCACCGCTGTCCTTGAGGGTGAAATACACATGGCCGGACGCCGGGCGGGCGAGGTTGGATATTTCGCCTTCGACCCAGATGTTGCTGAACACGTCTTCCAGCAACACCCGCGCACGGCCGTTGAGCTGGCTGACGGTCAGGACTTCGCGGTCCAGGCCGAGTCTTGCAAAGGGATCTTTAATCATGGGGCGCAGTTTAAAGGCATTCGGCAAACAATCTCCATGGATCGAAACAAAAGGAGACGATGCCTTTGCCGGCCTCGAATACGCCTTCGGCGGTCAGGGCGTGAGAGCGTTGTGGAAGTGTTCGATGAACTGCTTGACCAAAGGTGTCGGATCTTGCCGACAGGCGAGGGCGACCGTGCTCTGGCAGGCCGGGTCCGCCAAGGGCAGGAAGTGCAGGCTGGCGGGCGCGATGTCACGCATCGACTCGGGCAGCAGGGCGATGCCGAATCCGGCCTGGATCAACTGCAACTGCGTGGTCTTGCGCGACAGCACCCGCGCCGCCTTGGGGAAAAAGCCCTGGCGCATGCACAGCTCGGCCGACAGGTAACTCAGGCCGCCACGCTGCGGATGGGGAATGGAGATAAAGGCTTCGTCGCGCAGTTGCGCCAGATCCACGCCCTGCTTGGGAGGATCCGCTGCCAAAGGGTGGCCCGGCGGCACGGCCAGCAGCAGGCGTTCGCTGAACAGTGGCGTGATCCGCACGCCCTCGCGCTGGCGCAGTACCGGCAGTCGCAGCAGGCCGATATCCAGCCGGCCTTCGGCGACTTCTTCCAACTGCGCTTCGGAAGACAGGGTGGCGATGTCCATCGAGGCCCCCGGGCACTGCTCCAGGTAACCGCTGATGGCCTGCAGCAGGCGGCCACTCATGGACACGGTGCTGGAGTGGCTCAGGCGCAATGTTCCCAGCTGCCCCTGGCCGACCTGGGTCGCCAGTTCGCTGGCCTTGTTCAGCTCATCGAGCAGGTTGCGGGCACGCGGGTAGAACGCCTCGCCCGCCGCCGTCAGCCTGGGCAGGCGCGCGGTGCGCTCGAACAGCGGGGTCTTGAGGTGGGTTTCCAGTTCCTTGATCTGCCGGCTGAGGGCTGACTGGGCAACGAACAGGCGTTCGGCGGCGGCGCTGAAACTGCCGCTGTCGGCGATTTCCACGAAGTAGCGCAGTTGGCGGGTTGAAATCACGCGTCATGCCTTTTTGAGATGGGTGGATGGCTTTGATGATATTAGTCGCAAGGCTTGTGGCTGGCTAAAGTCATTCCTTGATAAAGAAGGAAGGCGAATCGATGAGCATGGTCGAGTTGTTGGGGCAGTGGTCGTGGGGGACGAGTGGCTGGTTGGCGATCGTCCTGGGGATCGCCCTGGCGTATATCGTGTTTGGCATCGCCGGGTTCGGCACGGCGCTGGTGGCGGGGCCGGTGCTGATCCTGTTCATGCCGCTGTCGAAGATAGTCCCGCTGCTGGTGCTGCTGGATTTTGTCGCGGCCTTCGGCAATCTCCTGCCGTCGCGGCGGGATGTCGATCGCTCCGAGCTGCTGCGCCTGCTGCCGTGCATGGCGCTGGGCTGCACCCTGGGGGTGATCTTCCTGCTCAACCTCAAGTCCGATGTGTTGCTGCTGTTGATGGGGCTGTTTATCAGCGCTTATGCGGCGTACAGCCTTTGGGTCAAGGCAAGGCCCAAGGCGCTGGCGGCGGGCTGGGCGATTCCCATGGGGACCGTGGGTGGAACGTTCGGCGCGCTGTTCGGCAGCGGCGGCTTTTTATATGCGATCTATCTGAACAGCCGCCTGCCCAAGGATGCGGCGCGGGCCACCCAGAGTGCGTTGATCAGTTGCAGCACGGTGGTGCGCCTGAGCCTGTTCGCCATTGCCGGCGTTTATGCGCAACTGCCTTTATTGGTGCTGGCGCTGTGCTTGTTGCCGGCCATGGCCCTGGGCCTGTGGATTGGCCGGCGGCTGACCATGAGATTGTCCCGCGAGACGTTCGTCCGGCTGGTGACCTGGCTGGTGCTGGCCAGCGGCATGGCCCTGATCGGTCGTTACCTGAGCACTTGACCTGTGGGGTTCAGGGATTAAGCTGCGGGCCCTCGGATTTGCCAGGCACGCCGACTTCTACACTTATTGGTAGGTGTCGGTTTGCTGGCGGTACTGTTCGAGCAGGCGACGCAGACTTCCCTTCAGACGCTTCAGGCCCCATCCATGAACTCGCAAAGCATCATCGTCCCGAAAATCTCCACCTTGCCGGTTCACGAACCCCGCGCCCGGGCGATCGTGCGTTGGTTGGTGCGCAAGAACATCGTCGAGGAAGCCTTGAGCACCTGTGGCCGTACCGGCAATCGCATGGCGCATGCGATCGCCCCAGGCGCGCGGGATGTGGTGCTGCACCCGGAGGCCTTGCCCTTCGGTGAACCGGTCAACGGCCTGGAAATCATTACCAAGCGCTGCATCTATACCCCGGCCAAAGGGTTTCTCGAGGAAGCGGGTTGCGCCGAGTGCCGCCAGGAAGTGGGGGAGGCGCTGTTCGAGAGCCTGGAAGACTGGATGCCCGGGCGCACCGATAACTTCACCTGCCCCGAGTGCGGGCATGAAGATGACATCAATGGCTTTCTGTTCTTGCAGGAGTGCGGGTTTTCCAACCTCGGCTTCATCTTCAACAACTGGGCCGAAGCCGGGTTCAAGCAGAGTTTTCTCGACGAGTTCGCCGAATGGCTGGATCAGCCGGTGAGCTGGGTGAAGGTGGAGTTGTAAGGGGATTTCGGCAGCCGGTTCCGGGTGGTGAATTCATCATCAGCAGGTGCCATGTCTGTTCGCGAAACAGATGCTGTGTTCCGGCAAATTCCCCATCCATCACCCCGTTGATAATAGACAGACTTTTACATTGAGCCCGGGTAGGTGTCTGAGTATAATGGCGCGCTTCCATTTTCCCGCTCGGGAGCCCCCGCGATGCTGCGTATCAGCCAAGAAGCTCTGACCTTCGACGACATTCTCCTAGTGCCTGGTTATTCCGAGGTGCTTCCTAACGAAGTCAGTCTCAAGACCCGTCTTACCCGTGGCATCGAGCTGAATATTCCACTGGTTTCCGCCGCAATGGACACCGTCACTGAAGCCCGTCTGGCAATCGCCATGGCTCAGGAAGGTGGCATCGGCATCATCCACAAGAACATGACCATCGAGCAGCAAGCTGCCGAAGTCCGCAAGGTCAAGAAGTTCGAAGCCGGCGTCGTCAAAGACCCGATCACCATCGAGGCTGACGCCACGGTGCGCGACCTGTTCGAACTGACCCGCATGCACAACATTTCCGGCGTTCCGGTACTGCACGATGGCGACCTGGTCGGCATCGTCACGTCCCGTGACGTGCGTTTCGAAAACCGCCTGGACGCCAGTGTCCGTGAAGTGATGACGCCTAAAGAGCGCCTGGTCACGGTCAAGGAAGGCGCTGACAAGAACGACGTGCGCGAGCTGCTGCACAAGCACCGCATCGAGCGCGTGCTGATCGTCGACGACAAGTTCGCCCTCAAAGGCATGATGACCGTCAACGACATCGAAAAAGCCAAGGCTTACCCGCTGGCCAGCAAGGACGATCAAGGTCGTCTGCGCGTAGGTGCTGCCGTCGGTACCGGTAAAGACACCGGCGACCGCGTTGCCGCCCTGGTCAACGCCGGCGTGGACGTGGTGGTGGTCGACACTGCCCACGGTCACTCCAAAGGTGTGATCGACCGCGTTCGCTGGGTCAAGGAAAACTACCCGCAAGTGCAGGTAATCGGCGGCAACATCGCCACCGGTGCAGCAGCCAAGGCCCTGGCCGCAGCGGGCGCCGACGCGGTCAAGGTCGGTATCGGCCCTGGTTCGATCTGTACCACCCGTATCGTCGCCGGTGTCGGCGTACCGCAAATCAGCGCCATCGCCAATGTCGCCGCGGCCCTTGAAGGCACCGGCGTTCCATTGATCGCCGACGGCGGCATCCGCTTCTCCGGTGACCTGTCCAAGGCCATCGTCGCCGGTGCTTCCTGCGTGATGATGGGCTCGATGTTCGCCGGTACCGAAGAAGCGCCAGGCGAAATCGAACTGTTCCAGGGTCGCTCCTACAAGGCTTACCGCGGCATGGGTTCGCTGGGTGCCATGTCCCAGGCCCAGGGCTCTTCCGACCGTTACTTCCAGGACTCCTCCGCGGGTGCCGAGAAGCTGGTTCCGGAAGGCATCGAAGGCCGTGTTCCCTACAAGGGCACCCTGACCGCCATCATCCATCAGCTGATGGGGGGGCTGCGTTCTTCCATGGGCTACACCGGTAGCGCCAACATCGAAGAAATGCGCACCAAGCCAGAGTTCGTACGCATCACTGGCGCCGGCATGGCTGAATCCCACGTCCATGACGTGCAGATCACCAAGGAAGCGCCAAACTACCGCGTAGGTTGATGCTTCAAGCAAAACGTTAAATGACCGGGGCTGTTTTATTCAGCCCCGAGTCGTTTCTGAATCACGACTGTTTTCGAATTACCTAGACGAGACTGAATCATGGCCCTCGACATTCACGCCCACCGCATCCTGATCCTCGATTTCGGTTCTCAGTACACCCAATTGATCGCCCGTCGCGTGCGTGAAATCGGCGTGTACTGCGAACTGCATCCGTTCGACATGGATGACGAAGCGATTCGCGAATTCGCTCCCAAAGGCGTCATTCTCGCCGGCGGCCCCGAGTCCGTGCACGAAGCCAACAGCCCGCGTTGCCCGCAAGCGGTGTTCGACCTGGGCGTGCCGGTCTTCGGTATCTGCTACGGCATGCAGACCATGGCCGAGCAAATGGGCGGCAAGGTCGAGGGTTCCGAACTGCGTGAATTCGGTTATGCCCGCGTCGATGTGGTCGGCAAGAGCCGCCTGCTGGACGGCATCGAAGACCACGTCGACGCCGACGGCCTGTTCGGCCTCGACGTATGGATGAGCCACGGTGACAAGGTCACCAAGATGCCGCAAGACTTCCACATCCTGGCCAGCACCCCGAGCTGCCCGATCGCCGGCATGTTCAACGACGACCTGCGTTACTACGGCGTGCAGTTCCACCCAGAAGTGACCCACACCAAGCAGGGCGGTCGCATCCTGTCGCGCTTCATCCTCGACATCTGCGGCTGCGAAGCCCTGTGGACCCCATCGAAAATCGCTGAAGACGCCATCGCCCAGGTGCGTGCCCAGGTCGGCACCGACAACGTGCTGCTCGGTCTGTCCGGCGGCGTTGACTCCTCGGTGGTCGCGGCCCTGCTGCACAAGGCCATCGGCGACCAGCTGACCTGCGTCTTCGTCGACAACGGCCTGCTGCGCCTGCACGAAGGCGAGCAAGTGATGGCCATGTTCGCCGAGAACATGGGCGTCAAGGTGATCCGCGCCAACGCCGAGGAGCAGTTCCTCAACAACCTGGCCGGCGAAGCCGACCCGGAGAAGAAGCGCAAGATCATCGGCCGTACCTTCATCGACGTGTTCGATGCCGAATCCTGCAAGCTGGACAACATCAAGTTCCTGGCCCAGGGCACCATCTACCCGGACGTGATCGAGTCGGCTGGCGCCAAGAGCGGCAAGGCCCACGTGATCAAGTCGCACCACAACGTGGGCGGCCTGCCGGAAGAAATGAACCTCAAGCTGGTCGAGCCACTGCGCGAACTGTTCAAGGACGAAGTCCGTCGTCTGGGGCTGGAGCTGGGCCTGCCGTACGACATGGTCTACCGTCACCCGTTCCCGGGCCCGGGCCTGGGCGTGCGCATCCTCGGCGAAGTGAAGAAGGAATACGCCGACCTGCTGCGTCGCGCCGACCACATCTTCATCGAAGAGCTGCGCAAGGCCGACTGGTACCACAAGGTCAGCCAGGCGTTCGTGGTGTTCCAGCCGGTGAAATCGGTGGGCGTGGTCGGTGACGGCCGTCGTTACGCCTGGGTCGTGGCCCTGCGTGCCGTGGAAACCATCGACTTCATGACCGCGCGTTGGGCGCACCTGCCTTACGAGCTGCTGGAAACCGTCAGCGGCCGGATCATCAACGAGATCGAAGGCATCTCCCGCGTCACCTACGACGTGTCGAGCAAGCCGCCAGCGACCATCGAGTGGGAATGATCCCGGCCGAGTGATCGGCAGTTGATCGTTCAGGCAACAGCAATGGCGATCGAGACCTTCGGGTGTCGATCGCCATTTGTGTTTCAGGGTCTTTAAAAAGCCCGTTTTCCAGCCCTTCCGCAATACCAGGAAAGACATGGGCACATCGTCACCCGCCTGGCCTGTGTACCCTCGACAGACATTCATCGAACTCCCAGCGGCGGCCTCTGGCGACTCCGGCGCAGGTGTTCAGAATATTTGTGGTTGTCGGTTGACAACCAATTCATTGTTGACGAGACTGGAGGCCATGGATGGCTCGCACACCTCATCCCAAGAAAGACATTGAAATGGCGCTGCGTTACGCCGAATGGCAGGGCTGGCGCGTCGAAGTCGGCGGTAGTCATGCCTGGGGCAAGATCTACTGCCCTTACAACAGCGAGGTGTGTCGTTGCGGCGAGTTCTGCATCACCAGTGTGTGGAGCACGCCGAAAAATCCCCTCCAGCATGCCCGGGCGCTGTGCCGGGTAATCGACAACTGCACGCTGAATCAGCTGCGCGGCGGGAAAGTCCCGCAACCTCGTCGGGAGTCATGACCATGGAATACCTGTTTACCCTCAACTACCTGCTGCCCGCCCACGACTGCGACCCGGACGTGCTGGTGGAGCGCCTTGGCGCGGGGGGCTGTACCGATGCGCTGGTCGGTACCGGGCTGGCGGGGCGCCTGGCGCTGGAGTTCAGCCGCGAGGCCGAAAGCGGTGAGGCGGCGCTGCTCAGTGCCCTGGGCGATATCAAGCGGATCATTCCGGATGCGCGGCTGGTAGAGGCGAGCCCGGATTTCGTCGGCCTGAGCGAGATTGCCGACATCGTCGGGGTCTCCCGGCAGAACATGCGCAAGTTGATGCTCAACCATGCCGGCAGTTTCCCCCTGGCGATCCACGAGGGCAGTGCCTCGCTCTGGCATCTGGCGGAAGTGCTGAGCTGGCTGGAGGCCCGGGGCGGTTACCAGTTGCAGCATCCGGTGATAGAGGTGGCGCGGGTCGCGCAATCCGTGAACGTCGCCAAGGAGGCCCGGCGGGTCGGCACCCCGAGCGCCGAACTGGTGGCGCTGCTGGGTTGAGCGGGCCTGCCGCGGTGGTCAGCGTCGGGCGACGTCCGAGAAGTAGAACTTGTCCAGGGTATGGCGTGATTCGGTGTACTCGAACTGCCGGCCGTCCTGCAGGAAGGTCTGGTTGCTGACCACTATCACGTGGCTCTGGCCCTCCAGGTCCAGGTGCTGCTGGTCATCCCGGGTGCGCGGGGTGGCCTCGATGGTCCGCTGGGCGTAGCTGATCTGCAATTGCAGGGTCTGTTCGATGTAGGCGTAGATCGAGTGCTCGGCAATCTGCCGGTCCAGCCCCGGGATCAACTCGGCGACGAAGTGGTTGATGTCGAGAATCACCCGTTTGCCATCGATACGCCGCACCCGCTTGATGCGGGTAATCAGGCTGCCTTCCTCGGCCTGCAGGTGTTCGCGCAACGCGCCTTCGAGGGGGAACTGAGTGAACTCCACCACCTCGGTACTGACGTCGTTGCCCAGGCGCGGATAGGTTTCCTGGAAGCTGACAATGCCGCCCAGTTGGAACTCGATCGGGTGCGGCGACAGCACAAAAGTGCCCTTGCCATGGATCTTCTGGGCGAAGCCGCGCTCCTGCAGCTGCTCGATGGCCTTTCGCACAGTGCCGCGGCTGGCCTGGTAGCTGTCCATCAACTCGGTTTCGGAAGGCAGACGAGCGCCGCGTTCCAAGCGCTCGGTGGTGATGCTGGCAAGCAGATCGCTGTAGATCTGGTTGTATTTACTCATGGGATGGCTCTGTGCCGTCTGCGCTCAAGGCGGGAACCTTAAGGGCCGTGAGCGGATTTGTCTATTTGAGGCGAGTGGGTCGAACGCCTGACTGCGGGTGTCGAAATGGCAATGAAACACCTTACAGCAGTTTAAGAATTTTCTGTCGCGCATGGCGCGCTCTGCCGGAGAGTGTGGATCTAGAGCCGTTTTTGCGCAGCAGAAACTCCCTGCGACCCGGGTTTCGGAGCGATGCCGGCAAACTCGTCTGTACGAGTTGTTGCTTTAACTCGTACAGACGAGTATTTTTCGCTTCGGCGTGCTGCCAATAACAAAAAACCAAAGCGGAAGAACAAGCATGAGCCATGATTACTCCACGATCGCCAGCGAGTTGCTGCACAGCCTCGGTGGCGCCGACAACCTCGAACAAGCCGCGCATTGCGTCACCCGCCTGCGCCTGGCGCTCAAGGACCCGAGCCGGGTGGACAGCGCGACGCTGAACCAGATCGATCTGGTCAAGGGCTCGTTTTTCACCGGTGGCCTGTTCCAGGTGGTCATTGGCCCCGGCGAGGTCGAAAAGGTCTATGCCGCGTTGCGCCAACTCACCGGGCTGGCCGCCTCCACCATCGCCGACGTCAAGCAGAAAGGTGCCGACAAGACCAACGCCATGCAGCGTCTGGTGCGGGTGTTTTCCGATGTCTTCATGCCGATCCTGCCGGCGCTGATCATTGCCGGCCTGCTGATGGGGGTGAACAACCTGATCGGCGCCAAGGGCATGTTCATCGAAGGCCGGACCCTGCTCGAGGCCTATCCGACCCTGGATGGCGTGTGGAGCCTGATCAACCTGATGGCCAACACCTCCTTCGTATTCCTGCCGGCATTGGTGGGCTGGTCGGCGGCCAAGCGCTTTGGCGGCAGCGAAATTCTCGGCATCGTGCTGGGCCTGATGCTGGTGCACCCCGACCTGCTCAATGCCTGGAACTACGGCAAGGCCGTGGCCGGGCTGGAGGGCCAGAGCCTGCCGTACTTCGACATCTTCGGCCTGTTCCAGATCGAGAAGGTCGGCTATCAGGGGCAGATCCTGCCGATCCTGCTCGCGGCCTATGTCATGAGCGTCATCGAGAAATGGCTGCGGGCGCGGGTGCCGAATGCGATCACCCTGCTGGTCGTGCCCATCACCACCATCGTGGTCACCGGCGTGCTGGCACTGGCGGTGATCGGCCCGGTGACCCGGCACCTGGGAATCCTGATCACCGAAGGCGTGGTCACCCTGTTCGAACTGGCGCCAATGGTCGGCGGGGCGATTTTCGGCCTGCTCTACGCGCCGCTGGTGATCACCGGCATGCACCACATGTTCCTCGCCGTGGACCTGCAACTGATCTCGACCCAGGGCGGCACCTTCATCTGGCCGATGATCGTCATGTCCAACCTGGCCCAGGGCAGCGCGGCACTGGCGGTGTTCAGCATGAGCCGCAACGCGCGGGACCGCAGCATGGCCTCGACCTCGGCGATCTCCGCCTATTTCGGCATCACGGAACCTGCCATGTTCGGGGTCAACCTGCGCTACAAGTTCCCGTTCTACACCGCGCTGATCGGCTCGGCGCTGGGCTGCATTTTCCTCTCGCTGAACAAGGTCCAGGCCTCGGCCATCGGCGTCGGTGGGCTGCCGGGATTCATCTCGATCATTCCCCAGTACATCCCGATGTTCGTGGTCGGCATGGTCGTCGCCCTGGTGGTGCCATTCGTGCTGACCTGCGGCTTGAGCATGAAGATCATCCGGCCGGGGTATCGCGTCGCTTGATAAATCGCATCGCGAGCAAGCTCGCTCCTACATGACCGCATATTCCTCTGTAGGAGCGAGCTTGCTCGCGATGAGGCCCTCAAGGCCTGTACCCAACCCATTGAAGGAGCCCGCCATGCAAGACTGGCAGCGTTCGGTGATCTACCAGATCTACCCGAAGAGTTTCTACAGCCACAGCGGTCAGGCCACCGGCGACCTGCTGGGGGTGGTCGACAAGCTCGACTACCTGCACTGGCTGGGTGTCGATTGCCTGTGGCTCACCCCGTTCCTGCGCTCGCCCCAGCGCGACAACGGCTACGACATCAGCGACTACTACACCATCGATCCGAGCTACGGGACCATGGCCGATTGCGAGTTGCTGATCGCCGAGGCCGGCAAGCGCGGCATCAAGCTGATGCTGGACATCGTGGTCAACCACACCTCCATCGAGCACGAGTGGTTCCAGCAGGCGCGCAGCAGCCTCGACAACCCGTATCGCGACTTCTACATCTGGCGCGACCAGCCGAACAACTGGGAGTCCAAGTTCGGCGGTTCCGCCTGGGAATACGAAGCGCAGACCGGCCAGTACTACCTGCACCTGTTCGACCATACCCAGGCGGACCTCAACTGGGACAACCCCCAGGTGCGCGCCGAAGTGTTCAAGATGATGCGTTTCTGGCGCGACAAGGGCGTGGGCGGCTTCCGCCTGGATGTGATCAACCTGATCTCCAAACCGGCGGATTTCCCGGAAGACGCCAGCGATGGCCGGCGCTTCTATACCGACGGCCCGAACGTGCACCCGTACCTGCAGCAGATGCATCGCGAGGTCTTCGAGGGCTTTGACCTGATCAACGTCGGCGAGATGTCTTCCACCAGCCTCGAGCACTGCATTCGTTACTCGCAGCCCGAGTCGAAAGAGCTGTCGATGACCTTCAACTTCCACCACCTGAAGGTCGATTACCCGAACCTGCAGAAGTGGATCCGCGCCGATTTCGACTTCCTCCAACTCAAGTGCATCCTCTCCGAGTGGCAGAGCGGCATGCAGGCCGGTGGCGGCTGGAACGCGCTGTTCTGGTGTAACCACGACCAGCCGCGGGTGGTGTCGCGTTTCGGCGACGACGGCGAGTACCGGGTGGTCTCGGCGAAGATGCTCGCCACTGCGCTGCACTTCCTCCAGGGCACGCCGTTCGTGTACCAGGGCGAAGAGCTGGGCATGACCAACCCCGGCTTTACCCACATCGACCAATACCGCGATGTCGAGACCCTGAACATCTACCGCCTCAAGCGCGAAGCCGGCGACAGCGAGGCGGACAACATGGCGGCGATCATGCAGAAGTCCCGGGACAACGGGCGCACGCCGATGCAATGGAATACCGAGGCCCATGCCGGTTTCAGCAGCGTCGAGCCCTGGATCGGCGTGCCGGCCAATGCCGCGCAAATCAATGTCGAGCAGCAGTTCGAAGACCCGGATTCGGTGTTGCACCACTATCGCCAGCTGATTGCCCTGCGCCGTCGCGAGCCGCTGATCCAGGACGGCGAATATCGCCAGCTGCTGGCCGAGCACCCGCAGGTCTGGGCCTATCTGCGCGAGGGCCAGGGCGAGCGCCTACTGGTGGTGAACAATTTCTACGGCAGCGCCTGTGAAGTGCAGTTGCCGGAGGGAGTGATGACCGAGCGCATGGAGCAGCGCCTGGTCATCAGTAACTACGCAGACCATCAAACCCGCAGTTGCCAGCTGTTCCTGCGGCCTTACGAGTCCTTTGTCCTGCACCTGATCGACCGCTGACAACCTTCCCCGCATGAGCGCGGCGTGCCCGGTACACCGCGAGCTTTCGCTCGCCGGTAGGGCGGCGCCTGCGGGGCACACACAGAATAAAAATAATGGGGTGGCTTATGAAAACAACAATAAATCGCGGTCTCGCAGCCTCTTGCGTCTGCCTGGCCTTGCCGTTCCCGGCCCAGGCCCTGGAGTTCGCCGGTTACTTGCGTAGCGGCCTCGGGACCTCGGTCAACAGCAGCTCGCAATCCTGTTTCCAACTGCCCGGCGCCCAGTCCAAATACCGCCTGGGCAACGAATGCGAACAGTACGCCGAGCTGGAGCTGCGCCAGGACCTGTACACCCTGGACGACGGCTCGGTGCTCAGTGTCGATGCCATGGCGTCGCTGTATAACCAGTACGACCGCAGCCTGACCTTCCAGGGCGACAACGGCTCGGCGCGCATGCCGCAGATGTATGCCCAATGGTCGAACATGCCCAGCCTCAATGGCGGCTCGCTGTGGGCCGGCCGGCGTTACTACAAGCGCAACGACATCCATATCTCCGACTTCTACTACTGGAACCAGAGCGCCACTGGCGGCGGTATCGAGGACGTGCTGATCGGCGACCTGAAATACAGCTACGCCTTCTCACGCAAGGACAACCTGTACCAGAAGGACTACATCAACCGGCACGACTTCAATGTCGCCGGTTTCAAGACCAACCCCGGCGGCGAGCTGGAACTGGGCCTGAGCTACATCGACAAGCCTGACAGTCGCGACGCCCATCGGGGCTGGGCGATCACCGCCCAGCATGTGCAAAAGGACTTCCTCGGCGGCAAGAACAAGCTGGCGTTGCAGTACGGCGAAGGCCCGGGCACCGGGCTGGGTTACACCGGCAATGTGCAACTGGACGACAGCAACAAGAGCTACCGCCTGGTGGAGTTCTTCGACTGGCAATTGACCCCGCGGTTTGGCGGGCAGGTCGAGGCGATCTATCAGAAAGACATCCGTCCCGACGGCAACGACCAGAACTGGATCTCCCTGGGCATCCGCCCGGCCTATGCGATCAGCGAGCAGTTCAAGCTGGTCACCGAGCTGGGCCACGATCAGGTCGAGGCCCCCGGCGGCACGCGCAAGCTCAGCAAGTTCACCTTCGCCCCGACCTGGTCGCCCAAGGGCCCGGAATTCTGGGCGCGCCCCGAGGTGCGTCTGTACTACACCTATGCCAGCTGGAACCAGGCCGCCAAGCGCGCGGCCAATGAGCTGGCGGCGGGGTCGGCGCTGTCCGATACCGGCGCCTTCGGCACCGCCAGGCATGGCGCGAACGTCGGATTGCAAGTCGAGTACTGGTGGAAATAAGCGATGCTGTCGGGGCTCGCGCTCCATCGGCACTTACAAGAACAAACAGCAGGTGAAGTCATGGCTACAACCCAACAATTGCAACTGCTCGCGCCGCTGTCCGGGCTGCTGATGCCCCTGGAGCAAGTGCCGGACCCGGTGTTCTCAAGCCGGGTCATCGGTGACGGCCTGTGCATCGACCCGACCTCGCAAACCCTGCGCGCGCCGCTCGCCGGTGTGGTCAGCAATGTGCAGGACAGTGGCCATGCGGTGAGCATCACCGACGACAACGGGGTGCAGGTGCTGATGCACATTGGCCTGGACACGGTGAACCTGGCGGGCAAGGGCTTTAGCCGCCTGGTGCAGGAGGGCCAGCGGGTCGAGGCTGGGCAACCGTTGATCGAGTTCGATGCCGACTACATTGCTGTGCATGCCCGCAGCCTGCTGACGCTGATGCTGGTGGTCAGCGGCGAGCCGTTCACCTGGCTGACCGCGGACCGCGCGCTGGTGGACAGTGGCCAGCCGTTGTTGCAGCTGAGCCTGGGCGCGCCTGCGCCAAGCGCGGAGCCCGAGGAAGAGGGCGAGGCGCTGTTTTCCAAACCGGTGACGCTGCCCAATCCCAATGGCCTGCATGCGCGCCCGGCGGCGGTGTTCGCCCAGGCGGCCAAGGGCTTCAAGGCGAGCATCTGCCTGCACAAGCAGCAGGCCAGTGCCAACGCCAAGTCCCTGGTGGCGATCATGGCGTTGCAGACCGCGCAGGGCGATGCCCTGCAAGTCAGCGCGGCGGGTGAGGATGCCGAGAGGGCGATCAAGGCCCTGGCCGAATTGCTGGCGAGTGGTTGTGGCGAGGCGGTGACTGCGGTGATCGCCGCCAAACCTGTGGCGCCGGTTGCCGCGCCAGCGGGCAAGTTGCTGCGGGGCGTCTGCGCCTCGACGGGCTCGGCCTTCGGGCAAGTGGTGCAGGTGGCCGAGCAGAAGCTTGAGGTCGTCGAGTTCGCCGGCGATCAGGCCGCGCAGCGCGGGCAGCTGGAGTGGGCTCTGGCGCAGGCCACCGAGGCCCTGCAAGTCCTGCGGGACAAGGCCGCCAGCACAGCCCAGGGCGAGATCTTCAAGGCTCACCAGGAACTGCTGGAAGACCCGAGCCTGCTGGAGCAGGCCCAGGCCCTGATCAGCGACGGCAAGAGCGCGGCATTCGCCTGGAACCGCGCCACCGAAGCCACCGCCGAGCTGTTCAAGGGTTCAGGCAGTCCGTTGCTGGCCGAGCGTGCCCTGGACCTGATGGATGTCGGCCAGCGGGTGCTCAAGTTGCTGCTGGGTGTGCAGGACAGCGCCTGGGCCCTGCCGGAGCAGGCGATCCTGATTGCCGAGCAGCTCACCCCGTCCCAGACCGCCAGCCTCGATACCCGCAAGGTGCTGGGGTTCGCCACGGTCGGCGGCGGGGCCACCAGCCATGTGGCGATTCTGGCCCGGGCCCTGGGGTTGCCGGCGATCTGCGGCCTGCCGGTACAGGTGCTGGCGTTGGCCAGCGGCACACCGGTGCTGCTGGATGCCGACCAGGGCGAATTGCACCTGGAGCCTGCGCCGGCGGTGATCGCGCAGTTGCAGGCACGACGTCAGCAGCAACAGCAGCGCCAGCGCCAGGAGCTGGAACAGTCGGCCCAGGCCGCGGTGACCCGCGACGGCCATCACTTCGAGGTGACGGCCAACGTCGCCTCGCTGGCCGAGGCGGAGCAGGCCATGGACCTGGGCGGGGAGGGCGTCGGCCTGTTGCGTTCGGAATTTCTTTACCAGGACCGTGGCGTCGCCCCGAGCCACGAGGAACAGGCCGCGACCTACAGCGCCATCGCCCGGGCCCTGGGGCCGGAGCGCAATCTGGTGGTGCGGACCCTGGATGTCGGTGGCGACAAACCGCTGGCCTATGTGCCGATGGAACCTGAAGCCAACCCCTTCCTCGGCATGCGCGGGATCCGCCTGTGCCTGGAGCGCCCGCAGCTGTTGCGCGAGCAGTTCCGGGCGATCCTCGCCAGCGCCGGGCTGGCTCGCCTGCACATCATGCTGCCGATGGTCACCCAGCTGGCGGAGTTGCGGCGGGCGCGGCAGATGCTGGAGGACGAAGCCCTGGCCCTGGGGCTCAAGGAGTTGCCGAAGCTGGGGATCATGATCGAAGTGCCGTCGGCGGCGCTGCTGGCCGACCTGTTCGCGCCGGAGGTGGACTTCTTCTCCATCGGCACCAACGACCTGACCCAGTACACCCTGGCCATGGACCGCGATCATCCGCGCCTGGCCAGCCAGGCCGACAGTTTCCACCCGGCGGTGCTGCGCCTGATCGCCTCCACGGTCAAGGCTGCCCATGCCCATGGCAAGTGGGTCGGCGTGTGCGGGGCGCTGGCTTCGGAAACCCTGGCGGTGCCGCTGTTGCTGGGACTGGGCGTGGATGAGCTGTCGGTCAGCGTGCCGCTGATTCCGGCGATCAAGGCCGGCGTGCGCGAGGTCGAGCTGAGCCAGTGCCAGGCCCTCGCCGGGCGCATTCTCGGCCTGGAAAGCGCCGAGCAGGTGCGTGACGCCTTGCACCAGCATCGGCAATCGACGCTGGCCCCTTCACCGGTTCTGGAGAACTGAACATGTTCGAGAAATTGCAGCGGGCGTTCTGGAAGGCCCTGACTCCGGATCTGGTGCCCGACCAGCCGAAAGCGACGGCCCCGGTCAAGGACGACGCCGCCTTGGACGAGGCCGTCATCGCGGCGCTGGGCGGCGCCAACAACCTCAAGACCCGGCAACGCGTGGCCCTGACCCGGGTGCGGGTGGAATTGCATGACCCGACCTTGCTCGATGCCACAGCCTTGCGTAATGCCGGCGTGCCCGGGGTGATGGCGCTGGTCGGCGGCGTGGTGCATCTGCTCGTCGGCTTGTCTCCTCTGTAGCCGCTGCCGAGCTTGCGAGGCTGCGTACGGATGCGAAGCGTCCGCAACCCAGGCAATGCGTTGCACCTGAGCCACCACGTTGGATGCCTTGGCGGGCGCTGCGCGCCCGTACGCAGCCTCGCAGGCTCGGCAGCGGCTACAGGGACGATTACGCCTGCGGCCGGTCGCCGCGCCGGCCTTACTGTTTCTCAACTGCGGGTGTATCGTATTCGCCTTTTGCGGGCCCCGGCCCGCCGCGGATACGTGAGGTAGTTGAGTCCATGTCCTTTACCCGTCGACAGATACTCGGTGGTCTGGCCGGTCTTGCAGTGGTTGGCGTGGGCGCCGGCGGCGCGGCGCGTTACTGGCTGGGCAAGATGGCCGACGCCGAGGCGGGCCACGATTATCAACTGATCGCCGCGCCGCTGGACGTGGAACTGGTGCCGGGCCACAAGACCGAAGCCTGGGCCTTCGGCCCGTCCGCGCCGGGCACCGAGCTGCGGGTGCGCCAGGGCGAGTGGCTGCGGGTGCGCTTCATCAACCACCTGCCGGTGGCCACCACCATCCACTGGCATGGCATCCGCCTGCCGCTGGAAATGGACGGCGTGCCTTACGTCTCGCAATTGCCGGTGATGCCGGGCGAATACTTCGACTACAAGTTCCGCGTGCCGGATGCCGGTAGCTACTGGTACCACCCCCACGTCAACAGCAGCGAAGAACTGGGTCGCGGCCTGGTTGGCCCGCTGATCATCGAAGAGCGCGAACCCACCGGCTTCAAGTACGAACGCACCCTGAGCCTGAAAAGCTGGCATGTGGATGAAGCAGGCGCCTTCGTGCCTTTCAGCATTCCCCGCGAGGCGGCGCGTGGCGGCACGGCGGGGCGCCTGTCGACCATCAATGGCGTGTCCCAGGCAGTGGTGGAGATCCCGGCCGGGCAGATCACCCGCGTGCGCCTGCTCAACCTCGACAACACCCTGACCTACCGCATCAACATTCCGGGTGTCGAAGCGCAAATCTACGCCCTGGACGGCAACCCCATCGAGCCGCGGCCGCTGGGCAAGGAATACTGGCTGGGGCCGGGCATGCGCATCTGCCTGGCGATCAAGGCGCCGCCGGCCGGTGAAGAATTGTCGCTGCGCAACGGCCCGGTGCGCCTGGGCACCTTGCGTTCGGTGGCCAACAGCGATGCGCCGACCGAGTGGCCGCCGGCGTTGCCGGCCAACCCGATCGCCGAGCCGGACTTGGATAACGCCGAGAAGCTCAACTTCAACTTCGAGTGGGTTGGCTCGGTCTCGGTGAACGTGGACAATGGCAAGCCACCGAGCCTCTGGCAGATCAACGGCAAGGCCTGGGACATCACCGACAAGACCTGCGCCGACCGCCCGATCGCCACGCTCAAGAAGGGCCAGAGCTACATTTTCGAATTGAAGAACATGACTCAGTACCAGCACCCGATCCACTTGCACGGCATGAGCTTCAAGGTCATCGCCTCGAACCGCAAGAAGATCACCCCGTACTTCACCGACACCTACCTGCTGGGCAAGAACGAGCGTGCCCGGGTGGCGCTGGTGGCGGATAACCCGGGGGTGTGGATGTTCCATTGCCATGTGATCGACCACATGGAAACCGGCCTGATGGCCGCCATCGAGGTGGCCTGATGCGGCAGATTCGCCCCGCCCGGATCATCGATCGCAGCCGCGACCAGGACTTCATGCGTGAAGCCCTGGCCCTGGCCGCCCAGGGCGCGGCCCTGGGCGAGGTGCCGGTGGGTGCGGTGCTGGTGCAGGACGGGGAAATCATCGGTCGCGGCTACAACTGCCCGATCAGCGGCAGCGATCCCAGCGCCCATGCGGAAATGGTCGCGATCCGCGCCGCGGCCCAGGCGCTCGACAACTATCGCCTGCCCGGCAGCACCCTCTACGTGACCCTGGAGCCGTGCAGCATGTGCGCCGGGCTGATCGTGCATTCGCGTATCGCCCGGGTGGTGTACGGCGCGCTGGAGCCCAAGGCGGGCATCGTGCAGAGCCAGGGGCAGTTCTTCAGCCAGGGCTTTCTCAACCATCGGGTATTGGTCGAGGGCGGGGTGCTGGCCGAGGAGTGCGGCGCGGTGTTGAGCGAGTTTTTCAAGGCACGCCGGGCCAGTCGCAGCTGAGTCCCTGCCTCTGTAGGAGCGAAGCTTGCTCGCGATGACGCCAGCCCGGGCCATGCATACCTCGAACCTGGCGTGACGCTTGAAATCGCTATCGCGGGCAAGCCTCGCTCCTACACGGTGTGGGGCATTTACTTCCTGGCGACAATCACCGCGCGCATCGGCGCCGGCAGGCCTTCGATGGTCTTGCTGTGGTCGTTCGGGTCGAGGAAATCGCTCAGCGACTGGTACTTCATCCACTCGGTGCCGCGCTGCTCCTCGATGCTGGTCACGCTCACATCCACGCAACGCACATCGCTGAAGCCGGCACGACGCAGCCACAGTTCCAAGGCCGGCACCGACGGCAGGAACCACACGTTACGCATCTGCGCGTAGCGGTCTTCCGGCACCAGCACCTGATGCCGGTCGCCTTCCACCACCAGGGTTTCCAGCACCAGTTCGCCGCCCTTGACCAAGCAGTCCTTGAGCGCGAGCAAATGCTCGATCGGCGAGCGACGGTGGTAGAACACGCCCATGGAAAACACCGTGTCGAAGCCTTCCAGGTTGGGTGGCAGATCTTCGAACGGGAACGGCAGGTGCCACACCGCGGGCTCCGACAGGTAACGCTGCACCGCCTGGAACTGGCAGAAGAACAGCCAGTTCGGATCGACGCCGATCACGCTGTGGGCACCGGCGCCGAGCATGCGCCACATGTAGTAGCCGTTGCCGCAGCCGACATCGAGGATGCGTTTGCCTTGCAGGTCGAGGTGCTTCGCGACCCGCGACCATTTCCAGTCCGAGCGCCATTCGGTGTCCACATGCACGCCGAACAGGTCGAACGGGCCCTTGCGCCAGGGCGACAGGCCCATCAGCGCGCTGCGCATCTGGGCGCGGGTGGCGTCGTCGCAATCGGTATCCAGGGTCAGTCCGTTGAGCAGGTCGACCGTGCTCGGCTGGATCTTCGGCAGCGCGTCCAGCGCGCTCTGCCAGCGCTCCAGGTCGCCGTGGCCCTTTTCCATCTTGGTGTCGAGTTGCGCTTGCAGGGTGTTGGCCCAGTCGGCCAGCGGCGTACCGGCCAGACGGCGGGCTAGGGGGGACAGATCAATCATGGCAAGGCAATCAACGAGGCAAAGTTAAGACACTGGAACCACGGCACGACTTTCGAGAACCCGGCGGCCAGCAGGCGTTCGCGGTGTTCTTCGAGGCTGTCGGGCTTCATGACGTTTTCGATGGCGCTGCGCTTCTGGGCGATTTCCAGTTCGCTGTAGCCGTTGGCGCGCTTGAAGGCGATGTGCAGGTCGGTGAGCAGCGCATGCTCCTTGGGGTCGTTGAAGCGCAACTTCTCCGAGAGGATCAGCGCGCCGCCGGGCAGCAGCGCCTGGCGAATGCGCCCGAGCAGGGCCAGGCGCTGTTCGGGGGCGATGAATTGCAGGGTGAAGTTCAGCGCCACCACCGAGGCGGGCTGGAATTCCAGGGCGAGGATGTCGCCTTCGATCACTTCGACCGGCAACAGCTCCTGGAACATCGAGTCCTGGCCGTTGAGGTACTCGCGGCAGCGCTCGACCATGGCCGCCGAGTTATCCACCGCGATCACCCGGCAGCCGTCGGTGCGCACATGGCGGCGCAGGGCTTGGGTCACGGCGCCGAGGGACGAGCCCAGGTCGTAGAGCACGCTGTTGGGCTGGGCGAACTGGGCGGCGAGTACGCCAAGGTTCTCGACAATGGTCGGGTAACCCGGCACCGAGCGCTTGATCATGTCCGGGAACACCCGCACCACGTCCTCGTTGAAGGCGAAGTCGGGCACCTGGGCCAGGGGCTGGGCGAAAAGGCGGTCGGGTTCTTTGCTCACGGCGGTTCCAGCGGTGGAGATAGAAAGAGGGGCGGCATTTTAGCCAAGTTGGCGCGGCGATGCGCGGTCTGTCTGATAAAGCGCGGGGACCGGTCGTAAGACCACTGCGTGGTCTATCGCGAGCAAGCTCGCTCCTACATGGAATGATTCCCCCCTGTAGGAGCGAGCTTGCTCGCGATAAGTCCCTTAAGGCTGCTGCGGGACGATCAGATCTCGCGCTTTTTCGCGGTAAACGCCGACGCCGCGATCCCCCATTGCCCCAGCCAGTAACTGAGGATGATCAGGTAGGGCGCGGCATCGAAGGCCACCACAAAACGGCTGATGCCGATCACGCTGTCGGAGAACACAAAGGCCACGGCGCCGGCGGCGGCCAGTTGCGCCGAGCGCTTGGGCACCTCGCTGCCCAGGCGAGCCAGGGCGCGCCAGAGCATGGCGCTGATAGCCAGGCCGTAGACGATCACTGGCACCAGCAACGGGCCGAGGCCATGGCTGATCAGGATGCCCAGCAACGCCGCGCCGACGACCAGGGCCAGCAGCAGGGGCAAGGGCGCCAGGCGCCGGCAATCGCTGGTATAGGCCTTGAGATAGGCCAGGTGCGCGACCAGGAAGGCCCCGAGGCCGAACACGAACAGGTCGGCGGGCCAGGCCAGCAGCACGTCGCCGAGCAGGGAGAACAACAGGCCGAGGCTGATCCAGCGGCGATAGTCGCTGGGGGGCGCATCGTGCAACCAGCCGAGCAGGGCCAGCACCGGCAGCGGCTTGACCAGCAGGCACAGCAGGGTGGCGTGGATGCTCAGGCCGTAGAGGAAGGTCACCGCGCCCATCAGCGCCAGGATCAGCCAGCCCATGTCATTTGACCGAAATGGCGCAGTCGAAGGCTTTCACCGGCGCGACTTCCGGGGCCCAGGGCTGTTGATAGGTCAGCAGCAGGCGCCCGGTGCCGGCGGCGAAGGCCTGGAAGCGCCAGGTGGACTGGCCGGCGCTGCCCACCAGGCCACTGTCTTCGGGGTTGCTGTAGACCTCGGGGCTGATTTTGCGCAGCACGCCGCCGGCCGAGTCCTGGATCGCCCAGCGATAACCCGTGGTCGGGTTGCTCGGCAGGGTCAGGATCAGGTTTTGCCCGTTGCTCAGTTGCACTGGGCATTCGCTCTGGTTCTCGACCGTGACGTTGTGCTTGGGTTGGCTGGCGCAGGCGGCGAGCAGGGCGAGGCTGAGGGGCAGCAACAGACGAATCGGTGACATGGGTCAGAAAGCTCCGGTCATGACAAAGGGCGAGCATAACCGAAGATTGAGGAATATGTGGTGGGCTAGCGATTCTGTAGGAGCGAGGCTTGCCCGCGATGGCCTCGCTGCGGTGTGCCTGGCATACCGCAGCGTTTAGATCGCGGGCAAGCCTCGCTCCTACAGGTCTGCGTTTAGAACAGCACTTTCGCCACATCGGCGAAACGCTTGGCAAAGTGCACGGTGATGCCTTCCTTGAGGTAGTCCGGCAGCTCTTCGAAGTGGCCGCGGTTGGCTTCCGGCAGGATCAGCTCGTAGAGCTTCTGCCGGCGCGCCGCGATGACCTTCTCGCGCACCCCGCCGATGGGCAGGACATGCCCGGTCAGGGTCAGCTCGCCGGTCATGGCCACGCCCTTTTTCGGCGGCTGGTTGCGTGCCAGGGACAGCAGGGCGCTGGCCATGGTCACCCCGGCGCTCGGGCCATCCTTCGGCGTGGCGCCTTCCGGCACGTGCAGGTGGACGAATGCCTCGTCGAAGAACTTGGCATCGCCACCAAATTGCTTGAGGTGCGAGGTGACGTAGCTGTAGGCGATTTCCGCCGACTCCTTCATCACATCGCCCAATTGCCCGGTGAGCTTGAAGCCACGGTTGAGGGTATGAATCCGCGTGGCTTCGATCGGCAGCGTGGCGCCGCCCATGCTGGTCCAGGCCAGGCCGGTGATCACCCCGGTGCCGCTGAGCACCTGCTCGTTGCGGAACACCGGCATGCCCAGGGACGCCTCCAGGTCTTTCGGGCCGAGCTTGATCACCGCGTCCGGTTCTTCCAGCAGCCGCACCACGGCCTTGCGCACCAGTTTGCCCAGCTGTTTTTCCAGCTGGCGCACGCCGGCCTCGCGAGCGTAACCATCGATCACCGCGCGCAGGGCCGCGTCGCTGATACTCAGGTTAGCCTTGGACACCCCCGCCTTTTCCAGCTGCTTGGGCCACAGGTGGCGCTTGGCGATGGCCAGTTTTTCCTCGGTGATGTAGCCCGACAGGCGAATCACTTCCATCCGGTCCAGCAACGGGCCGGGAATCGAATCCAGGGTGTTGGCGGTGCACACGAACAGCACTTTTGACAGGTCCAGGCGCAGGTCCAGGTAGTGGTCGAGGAATTCCACGTTCTGTTCCGGGTCGAGGGTTTCCAGCAGCGCCGAGGCCGGGTCGCCCTGGTAGCTCTGGCCCATCTTGTCGATCTCGTCGAGCATGATCACCGGGTTCATCACCTCGACGTCTTTCAACGCCTGCACCAGCTTGCCCGGCAGGGCGCCGATGTAGGTGCGGCGGTGGCCCTTGATCTCGGCCTCGTCACGCATGCCGCCGACGCTGAAGCGGTAGAACGGCCGGCCCAGGGATTCGGCGATGGACTTGCCGACACTGGTCTTGCCCACGCCGGGCGGGCCCACCAGCAGCACGATGGAGCCGCTGATCTCGCCCTTGTAGGCGCCGACCGCGAGGAATTCGAGGATCCGGCTCTTGATGTCGTCGAGCCCGGCGTGGTGCTGGTCCAGCACCTTGCGCGCATGCTTGAGGTCGAGCTTGTCTTCGCCGTACACGCCCCAGGGCACCGCGGTGGCCCATTCCAGGTAGTTGCGG
The DNA here is from genome assembly GCF_017351415.1 of Pseudomonas sp. FW305-25. Lineage (NCBI taxonomy): Bacteria > Pseudomonadati > Pseudomonadota > Gammaproteobacteria > Pseudomonadales > Pseudomonadaceae > Pseudomonas > Pseudomonas sp. FW305-25. The sequence goes on from NZ_JACNDE010000009.1 coordinate 84,902, forward strand.
GTGACCGCGTACTCCGGCGAGCCGGTCTCGAGGATCGACAGTTTGTTCATTTCCTCCACGATGCGCTTTTGCGCTTGAGGAGGCAGGACCTTGCCAGCCAGGCGCTGCTCGAACTGCTCGATGTCGGCGCTGCGATCGTCCTTGGTCAGGCCCAGCTCCTGCTGGATGACCTTGAGCTGTTCCTTGAGGAAGAACTCGCGCTGATGCTCGCCGATCTTGCGATTGACCTCGGCGGAAATCTCTTTCTGCAGGCGCGCGACCTCGACTTCCTTGCGCAGCATCGGCAGGACTTTTTCCATGCGCTTGAGCATCGGCACGCAGTCGAGCACTTCCTGCAGTTCGTTGCCGGTGGCCGAGGTCAGCGCGGCGGCGAAGTCGGTCAAAGGCGACGGGTCGTTGGGGCTGAAGCGGTTGAGGTAGTTCTTCAGCTCTTCGCTGTACAGCGGGTTGAGCGGCAGCAGTTCCTTGATCGCGTTGATCAGTGCCATGCCGTAGGCCTTGACCTCGTCGGTCGGCTCGCTCGGCTGGTGCGGGTATTCGACCTCCACCAGATAGGGCGGGCGATGGTGCTTGAGCCAGGTGCGGATGCGCACGCGGGTCAGGCCCTGGGCCACGAACTGCAGCTTGCCGTTCTCGCGGCTGGCGTGGTGCACCTTGACCAGGGTGCCGTACAGCGGCAGGGCCGAGGTGTCGAAATGGCGTGGGTCTTCCGGCGGGGTGTCCATGAAGAACAGCGCCAGGGAATGGTGTTCGGACTTGCTCACCAGCTCCAGGGTTTCGGCCCAGGGTTCTTCGTTGACGATCACCGGCAAGACTTGCGCGGGGAAGAACGGCCGATTGTGGATCGGGATGATGTAGACCTTGTCCGGCAGATTCTGCCCGGGCAGGGCCAGGCCCTTGCCGGAGGACGTATGGAGTTCGGCGTTTTCCGGGTCGGCGTATTCACTCATGGTTTCAGGAAGTTCTTGCTGGTCGCTCATGGGGCACCTGCGCAATGGGGTATGCCAGGTTAGATGGGGCAGGTGACGAGCGGTTTCAATGGTGCCCGGGCCGGATCAATTATTTCAGTCCTTGTCACCGCAACGCAGTGCAGCCTCCAAAGCGCTGATTGTGAGGCTGTCATTTCTGCGCAAGAACGTTGGTAAATTGGCGGTGACAAAAAAATGACTTTATGAACCCCCTGATTTTATTGCGTGATCTTCTTCTCTTGGCAGTCTAATCTGGACCGATTGAATGTTGTCAGGAAAATGGCATTTATTTGACGCATCTTTAGCTGCCCAGAGGGACGCGTAATGATCAAAGGACTTTTCAGCGGGGAGCGGCGGGTGTCGCCGTGGGGGTGCAGGGGCGACAACAGTGAGGTCGCGGCGACGAGAGCCGTCTCATGAAGTGGCGCCATACGTTCCAGGTAAGGATCACTGGGGTATTGGCGTTGTTGCTGTTGATCGTGATCGGGGTGGTGTATTTCGCCGTCAAGGCCGCGACCAATCATGCGGTGGAAAACCAGGCGCAAGTGCAGCTGCAAACCGGCGCCCGGGTCTTCGAACGCCTGCTCGAACTGCGCGGTCGGCGCTTGCGTTATGGCGTGGACTGGCTGGTGGTGGACTCGCAGTTCCGTGAGGCGGTGATCAGCGGCGACTCGCGGGCGATTCTCGAGGCGCTGCGTCAGCATGGCACTGGCACCCGCGGCAGCGAGCTGTTCGTGCTCGGCGCCGAAGGCACGGTGATCGCCAGCACCCTGGGGGCGATCGCCGAGCGTGAGCATTTCCCCTACGACCGAGCATTGCGCACGGCCCTGCGGCAGAACAAAAGCATGTTGATCGTCGCGCTCAAGGGCCAGCCTTATCTGCTGGTCCAGGGGCAGATACTGACGCCGATGCACATGAATCGGGTGGTCATGGCGTTTCGCATGGACGACCTGTTCGCCAGCGAATTGCGCTCCATGAGCAACCTGGAGGTGTCATTCCTCACCCTGCAGGACGGGCGCGCGGGGGAGCTGTTCAGCACTCAGCCGGATATTTTCTGGGCGACCATCATCACCACCCTGCGCAATGCGTCCTGGCGCGCGCGACCACAGCTGAGCGATGCCCACGGCAAGCGCTTCCTCAATCAGGCCCTGCAACTGGCCAATACCGACGATCCCGACGACCCCAAGGTTCTGGCGTTGCTGCAAAGCCCGCTGGATCACGCCTTGCAGGCCTTTGCGCCGCTGGACCGCGAGTTCCTGGTGATTGCCCTGGTGGCGCTGGTGGTGTCGCTGGCCGGCGCCCTGTTCATGGCGCGGCGGGTGTCGCGGCCGTTGAATGTGCTGGCCGATGCCGCCCAACGCATCGGCGCCGGCAACTACCAGGTGCCGGTGGTGCTCAAGCGCACCGACGAGTTCGGCTTGCTGGCCGAGGCGATCAACGCCATGCAGAGCGGGATTGCCAGCCGCGAGCTGCAACTGGCCCACAACGCCCTGCACGACCCCCTGACCGGCCTGCCCAACCGGGCGCTGGCCATGGAGCGCCTGAGCAACGCCATCAGCGCCGGGCGCAAGGTGGTGCTGCTGTACCTGGGCATCGAGGACTATCGGGCGATCAACGAAGGCCTGGGCCCGGAAGGGGTGGAGCAGATGATGCGCGAAGTCAGCCGGCGGCTGTCGGAGACGGTGTCCACCGGTGACACCGCCGCGCGCATCACCGCCAACGAGTTTCTGTTGCTGCTGGAAAATACCGAGATCGATGGCGCGGTGGCCATGGCCGACCGGCTCCATGCGTTATTGAGCCGGCCGCAGCCCCTGCGTGGCGATGAAGTGCAGCGCCAGGTGTGCATCGGCGTGGCGGTCTACCCCACCGACGGGCAATCGGCGGAAGAGCTGATCAGCCGCGCCGCCATCGCTCGCCACGATGCGGCCGCCCAGCCCGGTTACCTGCAGATCTACCAGCAGGACCGCGACCTGGCCCATCAGCGCCAGATCGGACTGATCCGCGACCTGCGCCGGGCCGCGGCGGAAGGTGAGCTGTTCTTGCTGTACCAGCCCAAGCTGGACCTGCGTCACGGCCATGTGCACCAGGCCGAAGCCCTGCTGCGCTGGCAGCACCCGGAGTTCGGCATGGTCTCGCCGGCGGAGTTCATCCCCCTGGCCGAGCGCACCGGCAGCATGAACAGCCTGACCCTGTGGGTGATCGAGGAGGGCATGCGGCAACTGGCCGAATGGAACATGCGCGGGCTGCATCTGCAGTTGTCGCTGAACATCTCGGCGGACGACCTGCATGGCCACGACCTGGCGGCGCGGGTGAGCGTGTTGCTGCAGCGTTATCGGTTGTCCGCTGAGCAGCTGATTTTCGAGATCACCGAAAGCGCCATCATGCGTCACCCGGAACAGGCGCTGGAGGTGTTGCAGAGCCTGCGCGACTGCGGCATCAGCCTGTCGGTGGACGACTTCGGCACCGGCTACTCGTCGCTGGCGCAATTGCAGCGGCTGCCGGTGCAGGAGTTGAAGATCGACCAGTCGTTTATCCGCAACCTCGACGAAACCAGCGGCGACGCGGTGATCGTGCGTTCCACCATCGAGATGAGCCACAACCTGGGGCTCAAGGTGGTGGCCGAAGGGGTGGAGCAGGAGCGCAGCCTGCGCCTGCTGGAGCGCTGGCATTGCGACACGGCCCAGGGCTACCTGATCAGCCGGCCGCTGACTGCCACAGCCTTCGAGGCTTGGCTGTTGAAGTCGCGGATTTCCAGCTGAGCAGCCCTGTGTGGCCGCTCCGGGCGCTGCAGCCAGAGATCTGCAGGCCCTGCTTCACGGTGTGAAGTCTGGCGCCAGAACCCTCGGCGATGGGCCGCGGCTTACTGCTTGGTGCACTCGGCGGGGAGCGCCACGACGCCGCCCATGGAGGCGAAGGCGACCATGCCGCCACTGGGCAAGATGCAATTGTATTCGCCGTTGCTGGTGCTGGCGGTGAAGTAGGTCTGGGATGCGTCGCTGCGCACATTGGAGACCGTGGTCACGGGCTTGCCGAGGGTGGTCTGGGCGCGGTTCTTGAGGTCGTCGTTGCTGGGTTTGGCAATGGCGCAACCGCCCAGGGCGAGAGCCAGGATGCCGAGCAGGGCGAGGGGACGAGCAGTGGGGTGGAGGTTCATGGTGATTCTTCCTTGGCATTGTTGTGTTTTCTACGGCGCAGCCGACCCCGACACCGCAGAGCGGCGGTGTTGAGAAGAGCGAGTGAGTGGTTGGCACTATATCGCCGGGGTGGGGGAGGGTCGATTAGCACAGATGGGCTAATGTCCCTTTGCAATTGCGGGGGCTGGGTATGGGGTCAGGGCCGGCAGAAGGTCGCCGGCCCCGGCTCGAGGTTCAGCTCAGCAGTTGTTCCTGCAGGCGCCGGCCGAGTACGTCCAGCAGGTCGCAACCATCGCGCAGGGGGATGACGCAGAGCTGGGCGAAATCCTGGAGCAGCGCCGGATTGCCGTGCAGGTTGGCGTCGCTGGCGAGGTTTTCCAGCAACTGGGCCGCGGCGCGGATGCGGTGGGCGGCGGCTTCGTGCAGCACATCCAATGGCGCCTCGGTGTCGATCAGCAAGGCGGGGATGGTGCAGTCGTTGCTGGTCAGGGCCATGTAGCGGCGGGGTGAGGTGGGTAGGGCGGGTGTATCGGAAACAACCTTTTTCATTGAACTGGCTCCAGTGCGCCCAGGGTCATCAAAAGGGTTCCTACGCCCTGTCACTGAATTGGCAGTGACAGACCAAACCATAGAGTCCGAGGCCCGGCGGGACAAGGTGATGGGAGTCGACGCGTGTTGTAGGAATTTTCGCCATAACCACTGCCACACCGATCTCGGCTCGACATTGGCCCTGTAGCCGCTGCCGAGCCCGCGAGGCTGCGATCGTCTGCGTAGCAGACGCAAGGGCGGTGTCCCCCATCAGCCTGATACACCGCGTTGTCTGGTTTAGCGTCCGCTTTGCGGCCGATCGCAGCCTCGCGGGCTCGGCAGCTGCTACATGAATCGTTATCGCCCGGGAGGCTGGTGGTGGTTGGGCGGGCCCTATCGCGAGCAAGCTCGCTCCTACAGGTATTGCACCGTCCTTGTAGGAGCGAGCTTGCTCGCGATGACGTCAGGCCGGGCAATACAAAAATGAAAGGCCGAAGAAACTCCCTCCAAACGCCACCCACAAAAAAAGGCGGCTACCCGCAGGTAGCCGCCTTTTCATTCACTGCCGGTAACGCTTATTCCGACAGTTTGTAGGCGATGATGTAGTCGCCCATCTTGGTGCCCAGCGAGCCGTGGCCACCCACGACCACCAGCACGTACTGCTTGCCATCCTTGCCGGTGTAGCTCATCGGCGTGGCCTGGCCGCCCGCTGGCAGGCGGGATTTCCACAGTTCCTTGCCGTTGTTCACGTCATAACCGCGGATGTACTGGTCCAGGGTGCCGCTGAGGAAGCCCACGCCACCGGCGGTGACCATCGAGCCGCCCATGCTCGGCACGCCGATGGGCAGGCCGATCGGTACCGGCGAGCTGTCGCGGCTGGTGCCGTTCTTGTGCTTCCACACCACTTTGTTGGTGGTCAGGTCGATACCGGCCACGTAGCCCCAGGCCGGGGCCTGGCAAGGTACGCCGAACGGCGACATGAACGGATGCATGATCACCGCGTAAGGCGCGCCGGTGTTGGGTTGCACACCGGAGGTTTCGCTTTCGCGCTTGCTGCCGGCGGCGACTTCGGCGCGCGGCACCAGCTTGGAAACGAAGGCCATGTAGTTCGGGCTGGTGAACAGCAGGTGACGGACCGGGTCGATCGACACGCTGCCCCAGTTGAACACACCGACGTTACCCGGATAGACCAGGCTGCCCTGGATCGACGGCGGGGTGTACTGGCCTTCGTAGCGCAGTTCCTTGAACTGGATGCGGCACAGCATCTGGTCGAACGGCGTGGCGCCCCACATGCCTTTTTCTTCCAGCGGCGGCGGCAGCAGGTTCAGGTCCGAACGGGCCTGGGTCGGCGCGGTGTGGTCACCTTCGACCGCACCGCCCGGCGCCGGTACTTCCTGGATCGGCACGATCGGGGTGCCGTCGCGACGGTCCAGCACATACAGGCTGCCTTGCTTGGTCGGCTGAATCAGCGCCGGCTTGATGCCGTCCGCGGTCTTCATGTCCACCAGGGTCGGCTGGCTGCCCACGTCCATGTCCCACAGGTCATGGTGGGTGAACTGGTAGTTCCAGCGCAGCTTGCCGGTGTCGATGTCCAGGGCCACGGTGCCGGCGCTGAACTTCTCGGCGCCCGCGGTGCGGTTGCCGCCCCATTGGTCAGGCATCTGGTTGCCCAGCGGCAGGTAGACCAGGCCCAGCTTCTCGTCGACGCTGGCCAGGGACCACATGTTCGGCGAGTTGCGGGTGTAGGTCTGGCCTTCCGGCAGCGGCGTGGTGACGTCGGGGTTGCCGGCGTCCCAGTTCCACACCAGGTGACCGTCGTGCACGTCGAAGGCGCGGATCACGCCGGACGGTTCGTTGGTCGACTCGTTGTCGGTCACGTGGCCGCCAATGATCACCAGGTTACGAGTGATGGCGGCTGGCGACGTCGAGTAGTAGCCGCCCGGGGTGAACGGGCCGATACCGGCCTTCAGGTCCACGGCGCCTTTGTTGCCGAAGTCTTCGCAGACCTTGCCGGTGTCGGCGTTGATCGCGATCAGGCGCGCGTCGGCGGTCGGCAGGAACAGGCGACGCGGGCAGCTGGCGGCGATCGCCTGGCCGGCGGCCGAGAGGCTGGCCGGGGTGCTGATGGCGTCGCTTTTGTTGAAGCTGGCTTCGTCGTAGTACGACACGCCGCGGCAGGTCATGTGTGCCCAGCCACGGAAGTCATCGCCGTTCGGGCCCTGGATTTTCGGGTCGAAACGCCAGATTTCCTTGCCGGTGTCCGGGTCCAGCGCCAGCACCTGGCTGTGGGCGGTGCAGGCATAGAGCATGCCGTTGACCTTCAGCGGGGTGTTCTGGTTGGTGATTTCCACCGGGTCCTTGGCGGTCGGCATGTCGCCGGTGCGGATGCGCCAGGCTTCCTGCAGTTTGCCGATGTTGGCCGGAGTGATCTGGGTCAGCGGCGAGTAGCGGTCACCGAACTCGGTGCGGCCATACGCCTGCCAGTCGCCTTCGGGCATGGTCGGCGCGGCGCTGGTGGTGTCGGCGCTTGCACGGCCCAGTTCGCCCGAGATCTCGCCCGGGTGGGTGAACTGGCTGTTGATCGCGGCACCGCCGGCCAGGACCACGGCCACGCCCAGTACCGCGGTGCTTACAGGCGCCGGGCCGTTGCGCAGCAGCGGACGACGGAACCATGGCAGCAGCAGAACCACGCCCAGGGCAAAGAACAGCGACAGGCGTGGCACCAGTTGCCACCAGTCCAGGCCGACTTCCCACAGCGCCCAGACGGAGCTTAAGAACAGCACCACCCCGTAGACGAGCAGCGCGGCACTACGACCGGCCAGCAGCAGGATGCCGCTGACGATCAGGCCAATACCGGCCAACAGGTAGTACAGCGAGCCGCCGAGCATGCTCAGCTTGATCCCCCCGGCCAGCATGGCCAGGCCCATTAGCAGCAGCAAGATGCCGAGCAGGCTCGGCAGCAGGCGGCTCGGACTTGAAGCACCCTCAGTGCTCATAGTGTGGTTCTCCGTGACGTTTAAGGTAGTCCCGCGCTTGTTCACTGTAGATGACGATCAGGCGCGGGCATGGTTCAGCAGTGTTTGGGAAAAACAGTTTTATTCAGATTGGGCGCGTTGCCGGTGCGCCTCAGAACGAGCTCTGGATCTTGATCCCGCCGATCAGCGCGTCGTCGACCTTGTCCACGCCACCCGGGTGGCGGATGTATTGCAGGTTCGGGCGCACGGTCAGCCAATTAGTGACATGCACGCCGTAGTACAGCTCGGCGCTGTATTCGGTGTCCTGGGGCGGCAGGTAGGCCGGGTTGTCGTAGTCCTGGATGAGGTTGGCCTGGTTGCTCGCTTCGGCGTTCTTGCGGTAGGCCGGGTTGACGTGGACCCGGGCCATGGCGAAACCGATGTCGTCCTTGGCGCGCGCATCGAACAGGCCCTTGTAGACCAGGCCGGCCTGGACGTAGTTGTCGATGGCGTTGGTCTTCTTGTCGTGCATCGTCGCGTTGGCGAACAGGCTCAAGCCGCGCGAGTGGTCGCTGGCCAGGCTGGTGATTTGCTGTTGCGCGCCCAGCCACAGGCCGTGCTTGCTTGAACTGCTGCGATAGGCCTCGCCGCTCAAGGCCGCCGGCTGGCCGTTGCTGTCTTTGTACACGTCGCTGGCCTTGGCGCTGCTGTAGTAGTAACCGGCGCGGTATTCACCCGGCAGCCCGTTGAGCTTCGGCGTCCACACCAGTTCCACTGGCAGCAGGGTGCCCTGGGTGCCGCTGCCGCTGAGCTTGAAGCCATTGCCGCGCTCGAGGTTGGACGGGTTCTGTTCAAAGGCGCCGATCTGCGCGTAGAGCTCAGGGGTCAGGTGATATTTGACCCGCAGCGCCCACTGGCTGACCGGCCAGTTGTACCAGACGCTGCCGGCCCAGTTGCCGACCTGGGAGCCGCAGAACGCCAGGTTCTGGAAGTCGCAGGGGAAGCTGTTGAAGTCTTCGCCCTGGCCGAACCGACCGACCTTGATGTCGAGTTTCTGGTCGAAGAATTTCTGCTGGTACCACATCTGCGTCAGGCGCCAGGTCTGGCCGCGGCCCCAGACTTCCTGGGCCGAGGTGAAGCCACCGACCCGCGGGTCGTTGATGCGGTCGTTGCTGATGTTGTCGCCGTCGCGCTTGGTGATGGTCAGTTGGAACTCGGCATCGTTCCAGCCGAGGATCTTGCCCAGGTCCAGGTGGCTGCCGAAGGCGAACTGGTCGCTGAAGCGCGCGGTGCGGTCATGGTCGTAACCGCCATGCAGGTTGGCGCCCATTTCGCCGACGAAGTCGATCTTGAAGTCGTAGCCTTTTTTCGCCAGCTCGGTGCGGTTGCCATTCCAGTCGCCGAGCATCCACGGGGACTCGCTGTCGAAGGCCGGCGCGGCCTGGGCGCAGGTAGCCAGGCCGAGGGCGCTGAGCAGGGCCATGGTTTTCTGACTGGCGGAAGGGTGAAAGACAGCGCTGTCTTTGAGAGGCTTGAAATTAGGCATAAGTTGTCAGGTAAGGGCTTTTTATAAGTGGTCAGAAACAGGGGGTATCGCGCATTGCGAACCTTGGGGATCGAAAGCGGTAGCCACTGTTTTAAGGAAAAAAACGATTCAGCGTTGGGGGCGTAAGGATAAAGCGCCTCCTCTTGGAGAGAAAGCGCTTTTAGTGACATGAATCATTTCGGATTTGGTAACAGTGTGTTTTTTCTTTCCGTTTGTATTCGGCACGGAACTACCGTCAATCTTCGTGGGTTTCTCCCACTTCAATAGGGCAAGTCGTTCTACTTTGAATAACTTGCTCCTGTGTCGGTCTGGCTCAACCGTTTCAGACTTCTTTTCTCCAGCCGGAGAACGTGATGGACGTTCCTTCTTCCTCTTTGTCCTTGATCTCAATCTTGTAAGTACCGCCGCCCACCACGCCGTCAATCAGGGCCTTTTCATCGTTGGCGCGTAACTCGGCGCCTTTTGCCTGCTCCTGGTAAAACTTCACGACCTCGGAGAACGGCGCATAGGTTTGCAACAAGACCTCGAAATCATGCCGTGGCCGGCCGGCCAGTTCGTCGTAGTCTCCGTAAATCGGCGCGCCTTTCAGGCCCGGGGTGGTGAAAAAACCATCGACGCCCGCGCCCACCAGGTGGGAGTCTTTGGGTAACAACGCAAGCATCGCCTTGGGGAAATCCGCAGGCAGTTGCGAGGCATTCCAAGATGCTTTTTTCGGGTCAGTGGTGATGTATTCGACCGTGGCAATCTTTTGTGCGTTGGCACGTGCCTCGGGATCTTCACTTTCGGCCCAGAACGCGACCATTGGCGGCAACTGTTTGCTCCAGGCAATGATTGGCTCGGCGTCACTCTTCTGGGCGTCTTTGGCCTGGAAGATAGTCAGCACGGTTTCGGGCCCCGGATTGCAGGACAACGACTCTGTCTTCGATTTGACGGTGCAGTGTCCATTCACCAGGCCTACGGCGATCAACTGCCCCTTGTCGTTCAACAGCAGCGCGGCGCGCTCATCGCCGTGATCGTGATCCATGGCCGTGAGCATTTTGCGCCCGGTAGGCACGCCCTCTTTGAATGTCGAGAACTCTGAATCCAGGGAATCCAGTACTTGCGTCACGATCATGGAGCCGTCGCTGGTGAAACTGCCGGTGGCGTAGCCGATGAAGTCAATCAGGGCCGCGCGAACTGCCGGATCTTCATTGAGCTGTGGCGGTCGGGCGGGGGCAGGGGCATCGGTGAGCAGCAGCACGGTTGTGCCATCTGCGCGTTTTTCCGAGTGAAGTGACAGTGCGGTGGCGTCAAGCGAGAGGGTGAGTGCTAAAAGCAAGGCGAACGGGCGTGTGAGGGTAAACAAGGGGCAGTCCTTTACTGGGTGGAGATCCGTTTTTTCGGGAGGCCGGTGTGGAGGGCAATGTTCCGTCGTACAGGGGCTGTACTCGACCCTGGTAATGCCAGGCACCGGCGTAATCGCGCGCATTTTGCACCTGTCACGGCATGGCGGTACAGGCCGGGATTGCAGAGCGTCCTGCAAGCCCGGCGCTGAGGGGGAATCAATGGGAGGGGGGAGAGGAAAATCGCAGCCCGAAGGCTGCGATTTTGGGGAGGGCTCAGAAGGTGGTGCGCAAGCCGACCTCGATGCTGCGCCCCTGGGCCGGGGCGATGTCGCGCAGGATCGAGCTGGCGTAGCGCACGGTCTGGTTGGTCAGGTTCTCGCCCTTGACGAAGGCCAGCCACTGGCTGCTGCCGATGTCGAAGTGGTAACCGGCGCTGGCGCCCAGGGTGGTGTAGCCGTCGGTGCCGCTTTCGTTGTCCGGCACGCGACGCTGGCTGGCGGCGTGTTCGACATCGATGCGCGCCTGCCAGCGATCCAGTTCCCACAGCAGGCCGCTGTTCAGGCGCAGCGGCGCGATGCGTGGCAGGGCTTCACCGTTGTCCAGATTCTTGGCGCGGGTGTAGTCGCCGGACAGTTCCAGGGCGAACTTGCCGTAGGCGCTTTCGCCGAGCTTCCAGTGGTCCTGGGCCTCGATCCCGGCAAACCGCGCGCGGACCCCGGAGTAGGTGTATTCCGGCATGCCGCCTGCGTCTTCCTCGCCTTCATCGTTGAGGGTGCGTCCGCTACCGAGCAGCCCGATGTAGTTGGAGAAGTGGCTGTAGAACACCCCGACGCTGCCTTTGTGGGTGCCGTTGTCGAAACGCAGGGCCAGGTCGCTGGACACGGCTTTTTCTTTCGACAGGTTGGCGTCGCCGACTTCATAGGTGCCGGTGGCCACGTGGGCACCGTTGGCATACAGCTCGTAGAAGGTCGGCGCGCGTTCGGTGTAGCCCAGGGTGGCGGCCACGGACCAGATCGGCGTCAGGGTGTAGACCGCGCCGGACGACAGGCTGCCGGCGGTGAAACTGTTGGAGCTGTCGGCCTGGCTGAAGCGCTCGTTGCCTTTGCTGTCCGGGTCGACTCGGGTGTGTTCCAGGCGCCCGCCGAGGCTGAGTTTCAGGCGCTCGGAGGCCTGCAATTCTTCGAGGATGAACAGCGCGGCGCTGTCGGTATCGGTCTGGGGCACGAAGGCTTCTTCGCCGAGCGCAGAAAACTCGCTGCGGCTGACCTGGGTGCCGATCACCCCATTGAGCGGGCCGAGGGGCTGGTGGCGCGCTTCGACCCGGGCTTCGTAACCCTTGTTCTTGAAAATGGTGCCGGTCTCGCTGCCTTCGATTTCGCGGTGCTCGTAATCGGTGTAGCCGGCGTCGAATTTCAGCGAGCTGAAAGGGCCGTCGAGGTTGCGCAGTTCCGAGGCGAAGGCATAGTGATCCTGCTTCATGCGGATGCGCACGTCGTCTTCGGCGGGCGAGCCGTAGTTGGAGTCGTAGTTGCTATAGGACAGCCCGGCGTAACCGTCGTCCCAGGTGTAGGAACCGCCGATGGCGCCGCCGTCCTGGCGGCCGTCGCTGTTGCCCAGGCGGCCTTTTTTGCCGTCGCCATCTTCACTCGCTGGGGCGTGGCGGCTGCGGGCGTAGCCGGGGATTTTCAGGTCGTTGAACTGCCGCGAGTTGGCGTCCAGGTGCAAGGCGAAGGTGCCGTTGCCGGCTTCCAGCTTGCCCGCGCTGCTGCGGGTGGTGTCGGCACCGCCATAACGCAATTCACCGGCACCGTGGATGCCTTCGATGGCTGCGGTGGGGATGCGGTTGTCGAAGGTGTTGACCACGCCGCCGATGGCGCTGCCGCCATACAACAGGGCGGCCGGGCCGCGGACGATCTCGATGCGCTCGACGTTGACCGGGTCCAGCGGCACGGCGTGGTCGTAGGACAGCGACGACGCATCCAGGGCGCCGACACCGTTGCGCAGCAGGCGAATGCGATCGCCGTCCAGGCCGCGAATGATCGGCCGGCTGGCGCCCGGGCCGAAGTAGGACGAAGACACGCCCGGCTGTTTATTCAGGGTTTCGCCGAGGCTGCCTTGTTGTTGCAGGGTCAGCTCGTCGCCTTCCAGTACCGTGCTCGGCGCTGCCGTTTGCTGGCTGCCCAGGGGGTTGGCGGTGATGACCTGCGGTTGCAACTCCAGGGCGTGGGCCTGGGAGGCGAACAGCAAGGCGGCGGACAGCGGCGTCAGGCGCCAGAGTAAGGAGCGAGAAGGGCGGTGGGCAGAGAGGGACATCGGTCATTCCTTGGCAAGCGCGAGGCTGTGCGCTTTGAGTCAAAAGAGAACAGGCGTGACACGGCGAGGTGTCTGGATCAGGGGTTTGTTTTGTATTGATACAATATAACATCTCTTTCTGCGCAAAAAGAAAGGAACTTTTTCAGGAGACGGGGGGCATTCGTTCCGATGTAGCCGCTGCCGCAGGCTGCGATCGAGCGGAACGCTCGCGGCGATCTCAGGTGCATGAGCGCCTTCGGCGCTATCGCAGCCTGCGGCAGCGGCTACAGTTGATGAGTGTTCGCCCTTCCACCGGATCGAAGCCTCGGCTAAGGTGCGCGACTTCCTTTTTCTCTTGCTCAAAGGCCCGGCATGACTGCAACGAACAACGACCCGCTGCACGGCGTTACCCTGGAACAGATCCTCAAGGCGCTGGTGGAACACTACGAATGGCAGGGGTTGGCCGAGCGCATCGATATCCGTTGCTTCAAGAGCGACCCGAGCATCAAGTCGAGCCTGACCTTCTTGCGCAAGACGCCCTGGGCGCGGGAGAAAGTCGAGCAGCTGTACGTGAAATTGCAGCGCACCAAACGCCCGCTCTAAGGACCTTCGATGGCTGTCGAGCCGGTTTTTCCTTCAGGCGGCAAACGGCTGTTCACCGCGCTGGCCGCGTTGCTCGGCTGGTTGGGGCTGACGATCCAGCTGTACCTGATCCTCCATCTGCGCTGGACAGTGGACGCCAGCCTGCTGGGCGGGCTGATCAACTTTTTCAGTTTCTTCACCGTGCTCACCAACACCCTGGTGGCGGTGGTGCTGACCTGCGCCTTGAACCTGCGCAGCTCGCGCGGGCAGCGGTTCTTTCTGCAACCCTGGGTCAGCAGCGGCATCGCGGTCAGCATTGTGGTGGTGGGGCTGGCGTACAGCCTGTTGCTGCGTCACCTGTGGCATCCCCAGGGCTGGCAGTTGGTGGCGGACGAGTTGCTGCACGACGTGATGCCGCTGCTGTTTCTCGTCTACTGGTGGTGCTGCGTGCCCAAGGGCCGCCTGGGGCTGCAACATGTCGCCGGGTGGATGCTCTACCCGCTGCTGTACTTCGCTTATGTGCTGCTGCGCGGGCACGTGCTGGGGCTGTATCCCTATCCTTTTGTCGACGTGGGCAAGCTGGGCTATGCGCAGGCGTTCGTGAATGCGCTGGGGATTCTGGCGGGGTTCGTGCTGGTGGCGCTGGGGATGGTCGGGCTGGATCGTTGGCTGGGGCGGCGCCGGGCTTGAGTATGCGGTGACTGGAAGGGCGTTATCGCGGGCAAGCCTCGCTCCTACGGAATTCAAGTGGAACACTGTCATTCATTTTCCGTAGGAGCGAGGCTTGCCCGCGAAAGACGGCAAAGCCGCCGCTTATTCTTCTTCGCTACTGTCCAGGCGCCAATAACCGGCGGCCTTGACGAACTCGTCGTCGAGCCGGTGCTCGTCCAGCAGCACCCGGCGAATCTGCCGCGAGACTTTGCTTTCCGTGGCCACCCAGGTGTACAGCTTGCCGCTGGGTACCTGCAGCTCGCGCACGGTGCCGATCAGGTCCTGCTGGCCGCCGTCGCGCTCGACCCAGATCACCTCGACCTGCGCCGCGCTCTGCAGCACCTGGCGCTCGGCGGCGTCCTGGATCTCGATCACCGCCAGCACCCGGCGCCCGGCCGGCAATTCTTCCAGGCGCCGGGCAATCGCCGGCAGCGCGGTTTCATCGCCGATCAGCAGGTAGCTGTCGAAGATGTCCGGCACGATCATCGAGCCGCGCGGCCCGCCGATATGCAGGAACTGACCGGGCTTGGCCTGCTCGGCCCAGGTCGAGGCAGGGCCGTCGCCGTGCAGCACGAAATCGATATCCAGTTCACCGATGTCCAGGTCGTAGCGCCGTGGCGTGTAGTCGCGCATGGCCGGCATCGCGCCGTTGTCCTTGCCCGGGCCCAGCACCAGGGTTTCCAGGGCCGCCTGCTGTTCGGCGTTCTGCGGGAACAGCAGCTTTATATGGTCGTCGCTGCCCAGGCTGATGAAACCGGCGAGTTCCGGCCCGCCCAGGGTGATGCGGCGCATGCGCGGGGTCAGGTCGACCACCCGCAGCACTTCCAGGCGGCGGCGTTTGATCTCGTGGCTGACCCGGTGAATCGATGGCGAAGTGTCTACGGTCATTCAGCTGACTCCTGAGCAGAAGGGTTGGCCGGGCCGTCGACGATGGCGCGGGCGGTGTTGTTCAGCAGGTCGCGGACGCGCAGGATTTCTTGCGGGTTCCAGCGGCCGTGGTGCATCTGCAGGGCGTGGCGCAGGTTGTGCACCGCCTCGTGGATTTCCGCCGGGCGATCGTGGCCGCGCAGCGAGCGCTTGCTGACGTCGATGCGCATGCGCACGCCATCCAGGGCAATCGCCTGGTCCTGTAAGGACAGACGGCCGGCCTCGGTCACGCTGTAGCGTTTTTTCCCGCCTTCGGCGTCGCCGCTGATCAGTTCGCTCTCTTCGAGGAAGGTCAGGGTTGGGTAGATCACGCCCGGGCTGGGGCTGTAGGCGCCATCGAACATGCCTTCGATCTGGCGGATCAGGTCGTAGCCGTGGCACGGCTGCTCGGCGATCAGCGCCAGCAACAGCAACTTCAGGTCGCCGGGTGCGAAGACCCGCGGGCCACGGCCGCCGCGTTCGCGCCCGGGGCGTTTTTCGAAACCGTCGTGGCCGTCGCCGTACTCACGGTGGGGGTGGTGGTGTTCTCTCATTTTCTCTTTCTCCTGTGCGATTAAGACATAACTTAAGATATATCTTAAAGGCTGCGCAAGTACTTCCGTGCTGGCCGCATCAGCCGTTTGTCGCAGAGGGGGAGAATCGAGACAGTCCGTAGCCGCTGCCGAGCTTGCGAGGCTGCGATCGAGGACGCAGTCCTCGCAAAACGGCCTCCGCAGTGATACCTGGAGCAACGGAGTTGCCCGGTTTGCGGCCGCTACGCAGTCGATCGCAGCCTCGCGGGCTCGGCAGCGGCTACAGGCGGCTAGTTGCGGGGGGAGGTTTCAGCGTTGGGCCAGGCTGCCCAGGCACTGGGTATTGCTGCCCGGTTGCAGGTACGGCGTGAGGATCGGCGCCATGCCCTTGAGCACCTGGACCGGCAAGGCCGAGGTGAACTTGAAGGCTTGCGCCGAGACGCCCGGCACATAGGCGGTCAGGGTGCCGAAGTGGTGTTCGCCGATGTAGAACACAAAGGTGGCGGTGCGGTTGATGGATTTCGAACTGAGGATCCGTCCGCCGGAGCCGATGGCCTCGATACGGTTGTCGCCGGTGCCGGTCTTGCCGCCCATGGCCAGCGGGGTGCCGTCGGCCAGCTTGAAGCTGCCGGAGAGGCGCTTGGCGGTACCGGCATCCACCACTTGCGACAGGGCGCCGCGCAGCGCCGTGGCCACTTCAGAAGGCATCACCCGCTTGCCCTCGGCCGGGTCGTTGACCAGCTTGGTTTCATACGGCGTATCGGCGGCGAAGTGCAGGCTGTCGATGCGCAGGGTCGGCATGCGCACGCCGTCGTTGAGAATGGTGCCGACCAGTTCGGCCAGCGCCGCGGGGCGATCGCCGGAACTGCCGATGGCGGTCGCCAGCGAGGGCACCAGGTGGTCGAACGGATAACCGACTTTCTGCCAGCGCTGATGAATGTCGAGGAACGCCTCGATCTCCAGCATGGTGCGGATGCGGCTGTCCCGCGCGCTCTTGTGCCGACTCTTGAACAGCCAGCTGTAGACCTCCTGGCGCTCGAATTCGCTGGCTTTGACGATCTCGCTGAACTTGGCGTCGGGGTGGTTCAGCAGGTAGCCGAGCAGCCACAGGTCCAGCGGGTGCACCTTGGCGATGTAGCCCTGGTCGGGCAGGTCGTAGGAACCGGGGCCGTAGCTGTAATAGAGCTTGTCCAGGCGTTCGTCGGTGAGTTTCTCGGTGAGCTTGGCGCCCTTGAGGTGCGAGCGCACGAAACTGTTGAAACTCTCCTGGCTGGCTTCCGGCAGCAGGTAGCGGTGCACGGCTGCCAGGCGAATCGGCGTCGGGTGCATGCTGTCGAGGAAGGTGTCCAGGCGCGCCTGGGTGTCCTTGTTGCGGTATTTCTTCCAGAACCGCAGGAGGAAAGAAGTGCCCTCGCGGTCGGCGAACTTGGCCAGGTATTCCTGGCGCCGCGGGTCGCCGTCGTCCTTGAGCAGGTTGGCGCTGTTGCTCGGGCCGGCGTAGGTGCTGTAGCGCACCAGGTCGCGCATCAGGCGGATGAAGGGCAGGTTGATCGACTCGCGCAGGGCGTCGCGCAGGGTCGGCATGCGGCCGTTGTCTTCCTTGCGGAAGTTATGAAAGGTGTGCAGCCCGCCGCCGGTGAAAAAACTCTCGCCGGGGCTGGCCGAGTATTTGCGGTCCAGAGCCGCCTCGAGCATTTTCGGCAGGCTGCGGTCGCTGTTCTGGATCAGGTAGTCCACGGCCCAGCGGCTCAGGCGGTCCTGTTCGGCGATCTCGACTTTCTTCAGCACCGCCGGGGTTTCGGCGCCGTACTGCTCGTACAGTTCGGCAATGATCTGCAGGTAGGTGGTCAGGACCCGCAGCTTGGCGGTGGAGCCCAGCTCCAGCTTGCTGCCTTCGTTGATGTCGAAGGGCTGGTCGGTACTGTCGGTCTGGACCCGCACCCGCGAACCGTCCGGCGTCAGCTCGAGCAGGGTGAAGCTGTAGCGCACCTGGGTGGTGCTGGTCGGCGTCAGCAGGCGTTCGCCGAGCAGGCCGATCTCGGCGGCGAACACCGGGTCGGCCAGGTGCTTGAGGTACTCGGTGGCCTGGCGTTGCAGGTCGCTTTGCAGGGTGCTGGTGGCGGACAGGTCGAGGCGATCGAGGTCGTACAGCGGCCGGTTGAGCAAGCCGGCCAGGCGACTGCGGGCGACGCTGATGCCCTTGTTGGTTTCGATCGGCTGGATCGTCGGTTGCTGCACCCAGTCGCGGAAGGTGGCCTTGCTGGCCAGGGCGGCGGCCGACAGCGGCGCATCGATCACGCCATTCTGGGTCAGCACGCGGATATGGCTGTCGGTGAGTTCGGCCAGTTCCCGGCGGCCCTTGGACAGGTAATGCGAAGGCCGGCGCTGGGCGATCATCAACGACAGCACCTGGCGCAGGGCCAGGCCGCGTTGCGCCAGGCTCTGCGGATCGCTGGCGGTGCTCGCCAGCTGCTCGTTGACCTGGGCGAAGTCGGCGCCGTACCAGACCCGCAGCCCTTCGGCCATGCCATGCACTTCACCGTGGCCGGGCACGGCCGACAGCGGCACGCTGTTGAGGTAGTCGCGAATGATGCGCCGCCGGGCCTCGAGGGTCTGCTGGCCGCCCTGGTAGGCACGCACGCTGGCGGAAATCATCTGCCGGATCTTTTCCGCGCCGGACACGGTCAGGCCGTCCGGCGAGTGCCGGTACTTTTCCAGCTGGGTCGCCAGGGTACTGCCGCCCGCCGTCTGCCCTGGCAAGTGCAGGAGCTTGGCCACTTGCGACCAGGCGGCCTTGGCGAAGCGCGGCCAGTCCACCGCCGGGTTGGCCAGGGGCTGGTCGGGGTCGAGCAACTCGCGGTTCTCGATGAACAGCAGGCTGCGCACCATCACCGGCGGGATGGCGGCAAAGTTCGAATAGAGCTGCTGCGGGTACTTGAATTGATAGAGCGGCGCCGCGCGGCAATCGGTGATCGACAGCCCGGCCTGAATCTTCTCGGTATAGGGGACGAAGAAGCCGTTTTCGCTGTAGTTCATCAAGGCGGGGGAGAAGCGGGTCTGGGCCTCCACCACGTAACCGCGCTTGAGCAGGCGCGCCAGGAAATCATCGAGGGCGCTGTAGCCCAGGCGCTTGTCGAAGGGCCCGGCGCCGGGGTAGACGATGGCATCGCTGGGGCCGGGCGCTACGGAATAGCTCAGGTCCGCGGCGAACTTGCTGAGCTCGCGCGCCTGCAGTTTCGAGGTGCGCATTTCCTTGGACGCGGCAAAGCCCAGGGCGATCAGCGCCATCAGCAGCAATAGCCAGAACAGCCGCCACCAAAGCCGGCTTGAATGGGATTTCTCAGGGATAGGCGCTTCTTCCACGCGATCAGTTGGCACTACTTTTTTACTCGAATCGGTCTGTCGCAAAGCACCCATAGTCGACTGATCCATTCACGCAGATTGATCGGACTTGTCTGAAGCTTAGACGGTGGTAGGCAATGGTGAAAAATTTGTGCGCGACCTGAAAGCATTCATCTCCCCCTGTAGGAGCGAGCTTGCTCGCGATGGTCGTCAACGATGGCTCGGTGTATCCAAAGCATCGCGGCGCCCTTGGGTTTATCGCGAGCAAGCTCGCTCCTACGGGGCATGGGGCGAGGCGAAAGAAGCTTGAGATAGAGCCATCGCGACCAGTAAATAGGTCCTAGGTAGGGGCATGACGCTGCACCATGGCTGTGCAATACTCGGCGCCGTTCAAAAATGACAAACGGCGAAAATTCCAGGTAATGCCACTCGGTAAAACCCGAAAATACCGAGATTTCTCTCTAAATTTAGCTGTTTATAGAGTGAAAAAGCCTGTCGTCAGCTTTTTATACTGCACACCCCACTGATCTTGCAGGATTTGTCCTACAAGACGTGTCGGCCCACAAGGTCGATCCGATCTGGTTGGCACGGGTTATCCGTCCGTGCCTCACAGACTCGGTGGCTCATATCCAATAACAAGATGAGGTTGTATCCCTATGCCAGTTGGCAACCACCTGCCCCAAGGCGAGACCGCTCAAGGCGGCCCGCTGAAACGCGAACTCGGCGAACGGCATATTCGCTTGATGGCGCTTGGCGCCTGTATCGGCGTCGGCCTGTTCCTCGGTTCGGCCAAGGCCATCGAAATGGCCGGCCCGGCCATCATGCTGTCCTACATTCTCGGCGGCCTGGCGATTCTGGTGATCATGCGCGCCCTCGGCGAGATGGCCGTGCATAACCCGGTCGCGGGTTCCTTCAGCCGTTACGCGCAAGACTACCTCGGCCCGCTGGCGGGCTTTCTCACCGGCTGGAACTACTGGTTCCTGTGGCTGGTGACCTGTGTCGCGGAAATCACCGCGGTGGCGGTCTACATGGGCATCTGGTTCCCCGATGTGCCGCGCTGGATCTGGGCCCTGGCGGCCCTGGTGAGCATGGGCTCGATCAACCTGATCGCGGTCAAGGCCTTCGGTGAGTTCGAGTTCTGGTTCGCCCTGATCAAGATCGTCACCATCATCGCCATGGTCATCGGCGGCGTCGGCATCATTGCCTTCGGTTTCGGCAATGACGGCGTGGCGCTGGGCATCTCCAACCTGTGGACCCACGGCGGTTTCATGCCTAACGGCGTGACCGGCGTGCTGATGTCCCTGCAGATGGTGATGTTTGCCTACCTGGGCGTGGAGATGATCGGCCTCACCGCCGGTGAAGCGCGCAACCCGCAGAAGACCATTCCCAACGCCATCGGCTCGGTGTTCTGGCGCATCCTGCTGTTCTATGTGGGCGCGCTGTTCGTGATCCTGTCGATCTACCCGTGGAACGAAATCGGCACCCAGGGCAGCCCGTTCGTGATGACCTTCGAGCGCCTGGGCATCAAGACCGCCGCCGGCATCATCAACTTCGTGGTGATCACCGCCGCGCTGTCGTCCTGCAACGGTGGCATTTTCAGCACCGGGCGCATGCTCTACAGCCTGGCGCAGAACGGCCAGGCCCCGGCCGGTTTCGCCAAGACCTCGAACAACGGCGTGCCGCGTCGCGCGCTGCTGCTGTCGATCTTCGCCTTGCTGCTCGGCGTGCTGCTCAACTACCTGGTGCCGGAGAAAGTGTTCGTCTGGGTGACCTCCATCGCCACCTTCGGTGCGATCTGGACCTGGGTGATGATCCTCCTGGCCCAGCTCAAGTTCCGCAAAGGCCTGAGCGCCTCGGAACGTGCCGGCCTGAAGTACCGCATGTGGCTGTACCCGGTCAGCTCCTACCTGGCCCTGGCGTTCCTGGTGCTGGTGGTGGGGCTGATGGCCTACTTCCCGGACACCCGCGTGGCGCTGTATGTGGGGCCGGCGTTCCTGGTGCTGCTGACGGCGTTGTTCTACCTGTTCAAGCTGCAACCGAACAATGCCCAACAGGGCGCGGTGCGTTCGGCGTCGTAACGCCATCAGGCGATAAAACCAAAAGCCCCGGTCAGTGACCGGGGCTTTTTTATGCGGGCGCTGTTTCTGCGGTTCCGGGTTTTAGTGTTGCAACCGCCCGTTCACCGCAGCCCGGTGAACGGTCAGCTCCCCAACAGCCCTGTGGTGTCCGCATCGAACGCCGCTTTCGCTTGTTGCGCGGCGGGCGCCAGCAGGGCCAGCAACGCGGCCTCGCTGTACAGCTTGGTGCTCGCCAGGTGCTTGGGCGTTGGTTCGATCGGGATCAGCACGTCTTCATCGTTGGCGTGCAGCCAGATCGCCGCGACATGCAGCGCCGAGACAAACAACACGCGCAGTTCAAAGGTCCGGCCTTTGAGGTGCGGCGCCTTTTCCGCCAGGTTCAGCGCATTGACCGTGGCCGACGCCAGGGCGCCGTGGTTCAGCGACGAGAACTCGACCTGGCCGGCGACTTCCGCCAGTTGCGCGTCGGCAATCGAGACTCCGTCGCTGAATACCAGGTAATGCCAGTCCCCCAGCGTGGCCTGCTGCAGGCCTTTGCCCTGGGCCAGGTCTTCCAGGCTCAGCGAGTAGCCGCGGTAGGGCTCGGACAGGCTCACTTTACTGGCGGTGGCCTGGGCGAACTGGCGGTTGACGCCGAAGCCTTTGCTCTGCAGGGCCGCCTGGAGAGCCGGGCGCAGTACCTGAGCGCCGTTGGCGGGTGCCTTGGGATAAGTCAGTTGCATGCTGCCCTCCTTAGTTTTTCCGGGTGAAGTAGGTGGTGGTCCAGTTACCGCCGCCGTTGTACGAACGGGGGAAGGTGTTCAGGGCACGGGTCGAATAGCCGTAGATGGAATCCGCAATCAGCAGGTAGCTGCCGTTGGTGCCATAGATCGCCAGAAAGTGCGCGCCGCCGCCAAACCAGGCACAGCGCAGGCCAACGGGGCGTCCCATGTTGATCTGGTTGTCGATGGCCGACAGTTGGATCGAACCCTGGCTCATGCCACCAAAACTGCGGGTGGTGCGCAGGGCCGAGTCCAGGTAGCCATACACGTTGCATGGCCCTGGCTGGTTGCAGCAGGAATTGCGCCCCAGTTCAGTGTTGGCGACCCCGCATTGAGTCCAGGAACCGGTGCGGTAAAAGTTGCCGACCGAGGCCGACAGCGCGGCCCAGCACCAGTTGGTCTGGGTTTGCTGCTGAATGCTGAAGTTGAGGCTGGCGGCCAGGGCGGCGTGTTCCGCGCTGTCGTCGACTTCGCTCAGTCCGGCGTTGAGCAGGGTACCGACCAGGCACTGTGGCAGTGCCTCGGCAGGACCTGTGCGGGTAAAGGGTGTGTCTTCAAGGGTTAACATTTTCATCCTCCATGAGTGAAAACAAGCGTCCAGCTTGTGTCGTTGTTGCGTGTGGCGATGCAGCGTTTTTCGCAAGCCCGTGACCGGCCTGTAGGGTTCGCCATCCTCGATGGCCTGCTCCGGTCGGGCTCAGGGGTAACCTTAGTCGTTATATGCATTTGTGCAAGTTTAAATATGCATTGATGCAATTATTTGTGGGTAGGCAATCAGGCCAGAGAAGGCCTGGGAGGGGGCTTGCACGACAACGGCCCATGCAGGCCGGCTTGGATGCCACACGTCTGAAAGACCGCCGGATCAGCGATTTCGCCAATCGATGGGCAGAAAAACCTGCCATACAAGTTGAGCAACATTCAACGCGGGAGAGTCACCAATGAGACTCTTATGGAAGGGAATCTCCAGATACACGGTGATCGGCATCGCCAACACCTTTATCCACTGGCTGGTGTTCTTTTTGCTGAGCCTGGTGGTCGGCCTCAGCCAGGCGCTCAGCAACCTGGCGGCCTTTTGCGTCGCGGCGTCGTTTTCTTTCTATATGAATGCGCGCTTCACCTTCGCCGCCAGGGCCTCGGTCGGCGGTTATCTGCTGTTTCTGGGGGGCATGGGGGCGCTGAGCCTGGGTGTCGGGCATGCCGGGGATGTGTGGCGGCTGCCCGGCTTGCTGACGGTGCTGGTGTTTTCCGCCCTGAGCCTGGTGGCGGGTTTTCTGTTCGCCAAGTACCTGGTGTTCCGCGAGTGTGAACGATGAAGATCTCGCTGATCGTTCCGGTCTTCAATGAAGAGCAGGCCATCGGCCTGTTTTACCAGGCGGTGCGTCGCGAGTTGCGGTTCGAGCAGGGCGAAGTCGAGATCGTGTTTATCAACGACGGCAGTTCCGACCGCACGGCCGAAGAGGTCAAGGCCCTGGCGCAGATGGACGAGCAGGTGCTGTTGATCAACTTTTCACGCAACTTCGGCAAGGAGCCGGCGTTGTTCGCCGGGTTGGAGCACGCCAGCGGCGATGCGGTGATTCCCATGGACGTCGACCTGCAGGACCCGATCAGCGTCATCCCGCGGCTGATCGAGGAATGGCAGAAGGGCGCCGATGTGGTCCTCGCCAAACGCCGCAGGCGCACGGCCGACAGTTTTCTCAGGCGCAGCAGCGCGGCGTTGTTCTACCACCTGCTGAACCGTATCGCCTACACCCGGATCGAGGAAAACGTCGGCGACTTCCGGCTGATGGATCGCAAGGTGGTCGATGTGATCCGGACCCTGCCGGAGCATCAGCTGTTCATGAAGGGCGTCCTGTCGTGGGCCGGGTTCACCACGGTGGTGGTGGAATACGAGCGCGCCGGACGGGTGGCGGGCAAGAGCAAGTTCAATGGCTGGAAACTGTGGAACCTGGCACTGGAAGGCATCACCTCGTTCAGCACCGTGCCGTTGCGCTTGTGGACCTACATCGGTGGCGGCATCTCGATTTTCGCCGTGCTCTACGCGGTGTACATGGTCCTGGACAAGATCTTCTTCGGCAACAGCGTGCCCGGCTACCCTTCGTTGATGACCGCCATTCTGTTTCTCGGCGGCGTGCAGTTGATCGGCATCGGCATCCTCGGCGAGTACGTCGGCCGTATCTATATCGAGGCCAAGCATCGGCCGCGCTACGTGATCAAGGACGTCATCGGCGGCAAAGACCGCCTGGGGCTCTAGCATGGACAGAATGGGCAGCTTGCTCAGCGGGGAACTCGGGCGTCGCCAGGCCTGGCTGTTTTTTCTGTGCGCCACCTTGTTGTATGTGCTGCCGCTGATCCTCGCGGACTTTCCCTATATCGATGACAACTGGCGCTCGCTGTCGGCCGGCACCGCCTGGACGGAGCAGGGGCGGCTGTTTACCGAGCTGTTCTACAACGCCCTGACCTTCAGCCATGCTGCGCCAAACATCTTTCCCTTGCCGCTGCTGATCGCCACGGTCGCCATGGCCGCGGCCTTGACCAGCCTGACGTTCCATTACTACCCGCAGCCGACGGCGGCCTGCTGCCTGGTGCTGTTGCCGCTCTGGTACAACCCGTTCTTTCTGCAGAACCTGTCGTATCAATACGACGGCCCGGCCATGGCCTTGAGCCTGGTGGCGGTGATCTACGCCATCACCTATCGCAACCCGTACCGCGTGCTGCAATGGCTGGTGCCGGCCTTGCTGGTGGCGCTTGCCATTGGGCTGTATCAGATCAGCATCAATGTGTTCCTGGGCCTGTGTTGCCTGGAGGTGATCCGCGGCGCTAATGACAAGAGCGCCTGGCCGCGCTGGTGGGAAACGATCGGCTGGAAGATCGCCCAGGCGGCCCTGGGCTGGATGATCTATTGCGTCACCGCCTACCCCTTCATGGAACAGACCCGCACCTTGCTGCTGAATTGGTCGGCGCAGCCCTTGCTGCAACTGCAAGTCAACATCGCCAGGGTGCTGGAAAAAGTCGTGCTGCTGTTTCACGGCGGGCTCGGCTGGGTGTTCGCCGCGCTGGCGCTGTGCGCCCTGGCCGGTTGTGTGCGGCTGGCGGCGAACCTGTTCCAGCGGCCGGACAGCGGCCTGAAGAAAGTCGTGATGGCCCTGGTCTGCCTACTGGCATTGCCGCTGGTGCTTGTGCTGGTGTCGGGGATCGCGCTGTTTTTCCGCGACTTCAATGAAGGCGCCCGGACCTTGATGGGCTTCGCGGTGTTGTGGGTGCTGCTGTTCTATCTGAGCCACCTGGCGTTGGCGGCGCTGCATGAGCGCTTGCCGCTGCTGCTGATGGTGCCGCTGCTGGCGATGCTGTCGCTGTCGTTCGCCTATGGCCGGGTGCTGACGGTGCAGAAAACCCTGGTGGCCAGCGCGCTGTCGAGCCTTGAGCGCGACATCACCAGCCACCGGCCGTTGCGCGAGGCCAAGCGCATCTATATGTCGGTGACCTATTCCGATCACTGGCTGCTGGCGGCTGCGGGCTCGTTCAAGCAGATGCCGGTGCTGCACTACCTGCTGAACATCGACTTCTTCATGCTGGCCGAGAACCTGCCCAAGGTGGGTATTACCAACGTGGTCGCGGAAAGGGAGCGGCGCAATGCGACCCTGGTCGGTTACCAGGGCTATCCACCGCTGGTGGACAGCCGCTACTACCGGATCTATCTGCTGGGCGATTACGGTTTTATCGTCATGAAGGAACCGGCGCCGATCAAGACGTTGCACTGGTGAGGCGCCGGGCTTATCCGCTGGATCAGAACTGATCCATCAGCAGCACACGGCATTCCCTGGCCTGGAAGGCGTTGATCCGGGGCACCAGGCGGGTGAAGTGCTCGGTCTGGCAATGGGCCTCGAGCGCCGCGCGGTCTGGCCATTGTTCGATAAAGATGAAGTGCCCCAGGTCTTGCTGGTCGACGAACAGGTCGTAGGCGATGCAGTCCGGCTCCTGGCGGGTTTTCTCCACCAGTTCGGCGTACCAGGGGCGCACGGTGTCGAGGTGTTCGGGCTTGATGAAATCTTCGGCGATGACTTTGAGCACTTGGGTTGCATCCTTTGCATGATGGATAGCGCCCCGCCGTTGCGGCGGGGCGCCGAGGGTGGCCGGTCAGGCCGCGGCTTCGCTGTTGGGCTCGAAGCTGTCGGCGCGCGCCAGCTGCCACATGCGCGAATAGAACTCGCCGCTGACCGCGCCGGTGAGCAGTTCGCCGGGCTTGAGGAACACATGCAGCTGCGAGAACAGCTTGATTTCGGTGGCCGACATGCGCCGTACCAGGTGCTTGGCTTCCAGTTGCGACGGGTGATTCAGCCCGGCGGCGGCGAGCATTTCGGCCAGGGCCTTGAGGGTGTTGCGGTGGAAACTGAACACCCGTTGCGCCTTGTCCGGCACCACCAGCGCGCGCTGGCGCAGGTTGTCCTGGGTGGCGACGCCGGTCGGGCATTTGTTGGTGTGGCAGCTTTGCGACTGGATGCAGCCGATGGCGAACATGAAGCCGCGTGCCGAGTTGGCCCAGTCGGCGCCGATGGCCAGCACACTGGCGATGTCGAAGGCGCTGACGATCTTGCCGCTGGCGCCGAGCTTGATCTTGTCGCGCAGGTTCAGGCCCACCAGGGTGTTGTGCACGAACAGCAGGCCTTCGCGCATCGGCGCGCCGATGTGGTCGGTGAACTCCACCGGTGCCGCGCCGGTGCCGCCTTCCTTGCCGTCGACCACGATGAAGTCGGGGAGGATGCCGGTCTCCAGCATGGCCTTGGCGATGCCCATGAACTCCCACGGGTGGCCGAGGCAGAACTTGAAGCCTACGGGCTTGCCGCCGGACAGCTCACGCAGCTGCTGGATGAAATGCATCATTTCGATCGGCGTGGAAAAGGCGCTGTGGCTCGATGGCGAGATGCAGTCCTCGCCCATGCGGATGCCGCGGGTATCGGCGATTTCCTGGGTCACCTTGTGCTTGGGCAGGATGCCGCCGTGGCCGGGCTTGGCGCCCTGGCTCATCTTGATTTCGATCATCCGCACCTGCGGGTTCTGCGCCTGCACGGCGAAGCGCTCCGGGTCGAAATGGCCGTCGCTGGTGCGGCAGCCGAAGTAGCCGCTGCCCAGTTCCCAGGTCAGGTCGCCACCGTTTTCCCGGTGGTAGGGGCTGATGCTGCCTTCGCCGGTGTCATGGGCGAAGTTGCCGAGCTTGGCGCCCTGGTTGAGGGCACGGATGGCGTTGGCGCTGAGGGAGCCGAAGCTCATGGCCGAGATGTTGAACACTGAGGCCGAATAGGGCTGCTTGCACTGCGGGCCGCCGACCGTGACGCGGAAGGTGCTCGGGTCGCTCAGGGGCGCCGGGCGCATGGAGTGGCCGATGAATTCGAAACCCGACTGGTAGACGTCGATCAGGGTGCCGAACGGCTTGTCGGCGCTTTCGTTCTTGGCCCGCGAATAGACCAGCGAGCGCTGGGCCCGGGAGAAGGGCAGGGCGTCGCTGTCGGATTCCAGTAGGTACTGGCGGATTTCCGGGCGGATACCTTCTACCAGGTAGCGGATATTGCCCAGGATCGGGTAGTTGCGGCGCACCGCATGGGGGCTTTGCAGCAGGTCGAAAATGCCCAGCAGGCTGAGCAGGAAGGTGACCAGGGTGAATGGCCAGAGCCAGTCATGTTCGAGAAAGGGCAAGCTGGCGAGGGTGAAAATCACGCAGGCAGCAAAGAAGGCGTAGCGGCTCAGGAGGGACAGGCTCATACGGTTTCCTTGGTTCGGACTCTATAGATTTCGTTTTTGGGTACTCATTCTTCTTGTGTGGCCAACGATCTTGTTGTTGTAGAGAACGGCTGTGGCGCAGCCAGTGTGCGCACATGGCAGCTTCAGGCGTCAGGCAGTGCGCGCCTGGAGAAAAATCGAAAACAGTTCGGACTGGGACTTGATGCCCCGCTTGCCGTAGATGTGTTTCTTATGGACGTTCACGGTTTCGGCAAAGGTTTGCAGCTTACGAGCGATCTCCTTGCGGGAGCAACCGCTGAGCATCAGGTGTCCGCCCTGGTGCCAGGTGTTGATGAGGGCGATAGACGATTTGCTGCTTTCCTTATTGCAACTGGTTCTCGTTTCCAAGGTCGGATAATGTTACTGTATAACGCATTCGATCATCACCCTGCCCTCGGAGACTGCCATGAAAGCCAATATCCATCCCGCCTACCGCACCGTACTGTTCCACGACACCGCCGCGGATGTGTACTTCCTGATCGGTTCCACCGTGGACACCGACCGCACCCAGCGCCACAGCGATGGCAACACCTATCCCTATGTCACCCTCGACGTCTCCAGCGCCTCGCATCCGGTCTACACCGGCCAGCAGCGCAAGACCCAGTCCGAAGGGCGGATCGCCGGCTTCAACAAGCGTTTCGCTTCTTTCGGTTCGACCAAGGCTTGATGGCGCTGGTGGCCTTTATCGCGAGCAAGCTCGCTCCTACAAGAGACTCATAATCCTCTGTAGGAGCGAGCTTGCTCGCGATGGCGGCAGCGCGGCCTGTACAGCATCCCGGTCACCCTGCCCAAAGAGCCGGGTGTATGGAAAAAACAGCGGCCGACTGTGTCGTGACGACGCCTCGCCAGTCATGGGATCCTTGCCGCCTCGCGTAACCGATCCAGGTTTTTCATGACTCTTTCAAGCGCTACATCCCCCCTTATCCGTATCGCCGCGGCCCTGTTGATCGGCCCGGACGGCCGTACCCTGCTGGTGCGCAAGCGCGGCACCCAGGCCTTCATGCAGCCGGGCGGCAAGATCGAGCCGGACGAGTTGCCGGCCCAGGCCCTGGCTCGTGAGCTGGAAGAAGAACTCGGGCTGCGGATCGCCCCGGCCGACGCCCGTTACCTGGGACGTTTTTCCGCACCGGCAGCCAACGAGCCGGGTTTTGTGGTCGAGGCCGAATTGTTTCGCCTTGATCTGGACACCGACGAGGTCCGGCCCGCGGCGGAAATCGAGGAGGTCTGCTGGATCGATCCGCAGGCTGGCGACGAGCTCACATTGGCCCCATTGACACGCGACCTGATCTTGCCGTTCTATCGCGCCTCGCAACTGGCCTCGGCCTGATTTTTCAAGGACAAAGGATTGCCCATCATGATTCCCCTTCACGACATGTTGATCTTCATCGCCGCAGCCTTGCTGATGGTGCTGACCCCCGGCCCCAACATGATCTACCTGATCTCCCGTTCGATCTGCCAGGGCCGCCGGGCAGGCGTGACCTCGCTGGTCGGCGTGGTGGCCGGTTTCTTCGTCCACCTGTTCGCCGCGGCGATCGGCCTGACCGCGGTCTTCATGGCGGTGCCGGTGGCCTATGAAGTGCTCAAGTGGGTTGGCGCCCTGTACCTGATGTGGCTGGCCTGGCAGGCCCTGAAGCCGGGCGCGCGTTCGCCGTTCGAGGCGCAGCAGCTGCCGCCGGATTCGTCGCGCAAGCTGATCCTGATGGGCTTTCTCACCAGCGCCCTGAACCCGAAGATCGCGGTGTTCTACCTGTCGGTCTTTCCCCAGTTCATCAGCCCGGAACACGGTTCGGTGTTCACCCAGAGCATCATCCTCGGCCTGACCCAGATCAGCGTGAGCTTCAGCGTCAACCTGCTGATCGCGCTGTTCGCTTCGGGCATCGCCGCCTGGTTCGTGCACAACCCGCTGTGGCTGGCGACCCAACGTTATTTCATGGGCTTCGTGCTGGCCGGGCTGGCGGTGCGTCTGCTGCTGGAACAACGCCAGACGGTCTGACCGTTTCATTCACCTGCGGCCCGGGGGCCTCGACCGACCATGTCCATCCAGCGCCTCGATGCCGGTCACGCCGCTGCCTACCGCGCGCTGATGCTCGAAGCCTACGAGCATCATCCGCAGGCCTTTACTTCCAGTGTCGCCGAACGTGCGGCGATGCCCCTGAGTTGGTGGGAGTCGCGGCTGAGCAGTCCGCTGGACCTGTTGCTGGGGGCTTTCGAGGATGGCGAACTGGTGGGCATCGTCGGCCTGGCGTTCGAGGTCCGGGAAAAAGCCCGGCACAAGGCCACGCTGTTCGGCCTGTATGTGGCGCCGCCTTATCGCCACGGCGGCCTGGGTTACCGGCTGGTCCAGGCGCTGCTGCAGGAGGCGCGCAAACGCCCCGGGGTGCGGCTGGTGCAACTGACGGTCACCGCCGGCAACGACGCCGCCCTGGCGCTGTACCAGCGTTGCGGTTTCGTCCAGTTCGGCCTGGAGCCGCTGGCGGTGCGGGTGGGCGTCGAGTACTTCGACAAGCTCCACCTGTGGCGTGAAGTTGTCTCCCCCCTCTGAAAGTCCCCGTTCCTACAGGCCGATGGCGCTTTTCAACGCACCGCGCTGACCCCGTCCAGGGTCGAGAACGAGGTGTCCTTGGCGGTCAGCAGGAAGTCGCGCATATAGGGCGCATCCAGCATGTCGGCGCGGATCGCCGCGTACAGCGTGGCGAACAGGCCTTTTTCCCCCAGGCGCTTGGCTTTCACATAGCCCCGCGAGCTGTATTCATGCAGCGCCCAGTGGGGCATGCCGCACACGCCTCGGCCGCTGGCCACCAGTTGCATCATCATCACCGTCAGCTCCGAGGTGCGGACCTGGGCCGGTTCGATGTCGGCGGGCTCCAGGAAGCGGGTGAAGATATCCAGGCGGTCGCGCTCCACCGGGTAGGTGATCAGGGTTTCGCTGAGCAGGTCTTCCGGAACGATGTAGGGTTTGCTGGCCAGGCGGTGCTGGTTGGCCACCGCCAGCATGGCTTCGTAGGTGAACAGCGGCACGTAGGTGATGCCCGCCAGCTCCAGCGGGTCGGAGGTCACCACCAGGTCCAGGTCGCCACGGGCCAGGGCCGGCAGCGGGGCGAAGGAGAAACCCGAGGCCAGGTCCAGCTCGACTTCCGGCCAGGCGTCGCGGAACTGGTCGATGGTCGGCATCAGCCACTGGAAGCAGCTGTGGCATTCGATGGCCATGTGCAGGCGCCCGGCGGTACCGCCGGCCAGGCGGGAAATGTCCCGCTCGGCGGCGCGCAGCAACGGCAGGGTGGCGTCCGCCAGTTGCAGCAGGCGCAGGCCGGCGCTGGTGAAGCGCACCGGCTTGGTCTTGCGCACGAACAGCGGCATGCCCATGCGCTCTTCCAGTTCCTTGAACTGGTGGGACAGGGCGGACTGGGTCAGGTGCAGGCGTTCGGCGGCTTCGACCAGGCTGTCGGCTTCGCGCAGGGCGTGCAGGGTCTTCAGGTGACGGATTTCGAGCACCAGGGTCTCCATGAGTAAATTTTGTGATCAACACGAAAAGGTTGAGTTTGTCTCATGTTGGCTTGGCTGTCGACAATAGCGCCATCTTTTACAGGGAGGAACCCACTCATGGCCTTGGCCCACACCCTTGGTTTTCCGCGCATCGGCGCCGACCGCGAACTGAAAAAAGCCCTCGAATCCTACTGGAAGGGCGACCTTGACCGGCAGGCGCTGCAAGACGTCGGACGCCAGCTGCGGGCCCGGCACTGGCAGCTGCAAAAGGACGCCGGCATCGACCTGCTGCCGGTGGGTGACTTCGCCTGGTACGACCAGGTGCTGACTCACTCGCTGACCTTCGGCGTGGTTCCCGAGCGCTTTGACAGCAGCCAGGACGCCCAGGGCCAGCCGACCCTCGACACCCTGTTCGCCATGGCCCGCGGCGCCTCGGCGGGCTGCTGTGGCGGCGATCACGCCAAGACCCAGTACGCCCAGGAACTGACCAAGTGGTTCGACACCAACTACCACTACCTGGTCCCGGAATTCAGCGCCGATCAGTCGTTCAAGCTGAGCTGGGAGCAACTGTTCGACGAGGTCGATGAAGCTCACGCCCTGGGGCACCGGGTCAAGCCGGTGATCATCGGCCCGCTGACCTACCTGTGGCTGGGCAAGGCCAAGGGCAACGATTTCAACAAGCTCGAGCTGCTGGAGCGCCTGCTGCCGGTCTACGGCGAAATCCTCAACCGCCTCAAGGCCCAGGGCGTGGAGTGGGTGCAGATCGACGAACCGATCCTGACCCTCGACCTGCCGCAGGACTGGAAGAGCGCCTTCGAGCGTGCCTACCACATCCTCCAGTACTCGCCGCTGAAAAAGCTGGTGGCCACCTACTTCAGCGGCCTGCAGGACAACCTCGGGCTGGCCGTCGGCCTGCCGGTGGACGGCCTGCACATCGACGCCGTGCGGGCGCCGGAGCAACTGACCCAGGTGCTCGACCGCCTGCCGACCTACAAGATTTTGTCCGTGGGCCTGGTCAACGGTCGCAACGTCTGGCGTTGCGAGCTGGAGCAGGCGCTGGCGCAGCTGCAAGCGGCGCAGGAACGTTTTGGCGACAACCTGTGGGTCAGCAGTTCCTGCTCCCTGTTGCACAGCCCGGTGGACCTGTCCCGGGAAGACCAGCTGGATGCCGAGCTGAAAAGCTGGCTGGCCTTTGCCGTGCAGAAATGCGGCGAGATCTCGGTGCTGCGTGACGCCCTGAACGATCCCCAGGCCCCGGCGGTGCAAGCGGCCCTGGCCGCAAGCCGCCAGGTGCAGGCCAGCCGGGCGCAGTCGCCGCGCATCCACAAGGCCGAGGTCCAGGCGCGGCTCAAGGCGGTCAGCGCCGCCGACAGCCAGCGTCATTCGCCCTTCGCCCAGCGCATTACCCAGCAGCATGCCCGCTTGAAGCTGCCGGTGTTCCCGACCACCACCATCGGTTCGTTCCCGCAGACCGCCTCGATCCGCCTGGCCCGCCAGGCATTCAAGCAGGGCAAGCTGTCGAACAACGACTACACCGATGCCATGCGCTGTGAAATCCGCCATGCGGTGCAGGTCCAGGAGCGCCTGGGGCTGGACGTGCTGGTGCACGGCGAGGCCGAGCGCAACGACATGGTCGAATACTTCGCCGAGCAACTGGACGGCTACCTGTTCACCCGCTTCGGCTGGGTGCAGAGCTACGGTTCGCGTTGCGTGAAACCGGCGGTGATCTACGGCGACCTGAGCCGCCCGCAGGCCATGACCGTTGACTGGATCAGCTACGCCCAGAGCCTGACCGACAAGGTGATGAAGGGCATGCTCACCGGGCCGGTGACCATGCTGATGTGGTCCTTCCCCCGCGAGGACGTGCCGCGTGAAGTGCAGGCGCGGCAACTGGCGCTGGCCCTGCGCGATGAGGTGGTGGACCTGGAAAAGGCCGGGATCAAGATCGTGCAGATCGACGAGGCGGCGTTCCGCGAGGGCCTGCCGCTGCGTCGGGCGGACTGGCAGCCGTACCTGGACTGGGCAGTGGAAGCTTTCCGCCTGACCGCCTCTGGGGTACGCGACGACACCCAGATCCACACCCACATGTGCTACAGCGAGTTCAACGACGTGATCCAGGCCATCGCGGCCATGGATGCCGACGTGATCACCATCGAGACGTCGCGTTCGGACATGGAGCTGCTGGAGGCGTTCGAAGCCTTCGACTACCCGAACGACATCGGCCCGGGGGTGTATGACATCCACTCGCCGCGGGTGCCGGACACCGTCGAGATGGTCAAGCTGATGAGCAAGGCGGCCCGGCGCATCCCCGCCGAGCGCTTGTGGGTAAACCCGGATTGCGGCCTGAAGACCCGCGCCTGGCCGGAGACCGAAGCCGCCCTGGTCAACATGGTCGCCGCCGCTCGTCAGTTGCGTAACCAGCAGGCCTGAATGCACCCATAGCCCCTGTAGCCGCTGCCGAAGGCTGCGATAAGGCCCGAAGGGCCTTCAGCGAACTCAAGATCGCTGCGTCCCTTCGGGCCGATCGCAGCCTGCGGCAGCGGCTACAGGAATCCCCATGAAAACAACCGCTGGGCAATCTTCATCAAACTGTCACGTAACTGTGGCAGCGCGCTCGATCAAAGTTCATCAGACTCGCGTTCTACTGGGCTTCTGCGTTTCGGTGTTTCTTCATGTGGGCAAGATTTTTTTCAACGACTGTTTTCCTGGCCGCGCTGCTGCTCGGCCTGCCGTCTCAGGCGGCGTCTCGCTGCGATGTCAACGTACCGACCCAACGGGTCGAACTGGAGCAGGTGAGCCTGGCCTACCAGAGCATCGGCCGTGCCTCAGATCCGGCCCTGCTGCTGGTGATGGGCCTGGGCGGGCAGTTGATCCACTGGCCGGACGAAGTGGTCGTTGCCCTGTGCCAGCAGGGTTTTCGGGTGATCCGTTACGACAACCGCGACGTCGGCCTGTCCACCTGGCGCCAGGCGCCGGTCAGCGCCAACCTGACGTTCGAGGTGCTGCGCTACAAGCTCGGCCTGCCGGTGGCCGCTCCCTACAGCCTGACCGACATGGCCGACGACGCCCTGGGCCTGATGAATGCCCTGCAGGTCGAGCAGTTCCATGTCCTGGGCGCGAGCATGGGCGGGATGATCGCCCAGCACCTGGCGGCCATGGCGCCGCAGCGGGTCGAGAGCCTGACCCTGATCATGACCAGCTCCGGCGCCGAAGGCCTGCCGGCGCCCAATGCGGCGCTGGTGCAACTGTTGTCGCGGCGCGGCGCGCCGAACCGTGAGGTGGCGCTGGAGCAACAGGCCGACCTGCTGGCCGCCCTCGGCAGCCCGCAGGTCACCGACGATCGGCAGGTGCTGCTGCATCAGGCGGCGGAGGCCTATGACCGCGCCTTCAACCCGGAAGGGGTGAAGCGCCAGATCATGGCGATCCTCGCCGAACCGAGCCGGGTGGCCCTGCTCAACCAGCTGCGCGTGCCGACCCTGGTGGTGCATGGCACCGCCGATCCGCTGCTGCCGGTGATGCACGGCGTGCACCTGGCGGCGCATATCCAAGGCAGCCAACTGAAGCTGATCCCGGGCCTGGCCCATCGTTTCCAGGAAGCCTTCAAGGCGCCGCTGCTGGCGGCGGTGCTGCCGTACTTGCAACGCCATCGCGAAGACACTTCGCACTGGGCGCAGATCGATCCGCTGCCTGCGCCGAATCTCCTGTAAATCGATTCCTGTTGTAGGAGCGAGCTTGCTCGCGATGATCCCACAGGCGCCGCGTTGCTTCAGAAGCACTGCGTCATCGTTGACGACCATCGCGAGCAAGCTGCGCTCCTACAGAAGCGGACGGTGCTCTGGCTTCTGTAGGCGCCAGGCTTGCCAGCGTCGAGCAGATGAGTGCGCTTCAGCGAACGATCTTGTCGACCTGGATCCCGAGTTTCTTCAGGCGGTACCAGAAACTGCGTTCGGAAATGCCGATCAGCTGCGCGGCGGCGGCTTGCACGCCGTTGCTCTGTTGCAGGGCGGCGAGGATGTAGGCTTTCTCCACTTCGGCCAGGGCCGCGTCCAGGTCGCTGGGGACGCTGAGGCTGTCGGCGGGCAGGGCACTGGCTCCGGCGTTCATCGGCGGTGAGCTGAACAGATAACCCGGCAGGTCGCTTTCTTCGATCACCGCGCCCGCGGCGACAATGGTCGCGCGTTCGACGCAGTTCTGCAGTTCGCGGATATTGCCCGGCCAGGCGTAATTGGCCATGGCCTGCAGGGCCTGCGGGCTGAAGCCGGTGATGCGTTTGCCGGCGGTGGCGCCCAGGGTGTGGGCGAAGTGCCGGGCCAGGGGCGCGATATCCTCGACCCGCTCGCGCAGGGCGGGCAGCGGGATCGGGAAGACATTGAGGCGGTAATACAGGTCTTCGCGAAACTCCTTGTTGGCCACCGCTTCCAGCAGGTTCTTGTTGGTGGCGGCGATCACCCGCACATCGACCTTGCGTTCGCGCGGGTCGCCCACCGGTTCGATCACCCGCTCCTGCAAGGCGCGCAGGATCTTCGCCTGCAGGGCCAGGGGCATGTCGCCGACCTCATCGAGAAACAGCGTGCCCTTGTCCGCCTGCTGAAAGCGCCCGACCCGGTCGGCCACGGCGCCGGTGAAGGCGCCCTTGCGATGGCCGAACATTTCGCTTTCCAGCAGGCCTTCGGGGATCGCCGCGCAGTTGACCGCGACAAAGGGTTTGTTGGCGCGGTTGCCGTGCTGGTGGATGGCCCGGGCGACCATCTCCTTGCCGGTGCCGCTTTCGCCGGTCAGCAGGATGGTGGCGTTGCTTTCGCGCACCGAGTCCACCGCTTGCAGGACCTGGCGGAAAGTCGGGCTGTCGCCCACCAGGCTGTCGAACTGCCGGTGCTCGTCGAGCTCGGCGCGCATGCGCTGGTTGTCTTTGAGGATGTCGCGAAACTGCAGGGCCTTGCTGACGGTGATGTCCAGCTCGTCGATGTCGAAGGGCTTGGCGATGTAGTCGTAGGCGCCGTTGCGCATCGACTGCACGGCGTTTTTCACCGTGCTGTAGGCGGTCATGACGATCACCGGGATCTGCGGGTAGCGCTGCTTGATCTCGGCCAGCAGCTGCGGGCCGTCCATACCGGGCATGCGCCAGTCGCTGATCACCAGGTCGATCTCTTCCTGCTCCAGCACCTTGAGCGCATGCAGGCCGTTGCCGGCGGTGAACACCTGGATGCCGTCCTGGCTCAGCGCCGAGGACAGCAGGTCGCAAAGCTTGGGCTCGTCGTCGACCACCAGCAGGTTATGCGTCATGGCTGGGCCTTTTGCTCATCTTCATCATCTTCCTCGTCATCACCCTTGGCCGGAATGTACAGGCTGAAGGTGGCGCCGGCATCTATTTCGCTGCTGCATTCGATGCGCCCATTATGGTTTTCCATGATCGAGAACACCTTGGCCAGGCCCAGCCCGGTGCCCGAGGCCTTGGTGGTGACGAAGGGGGTGAAGATGCGTTCGAGCATGTCCGGCTCGATGCCCTGGCCGGTGTCGGTGACCCGCAGGATGGTGTGCTCGGCGTCCTGGGCGATGCCCAGGGTCAGGCGCCCGCCGGCGGGCATGGCGTCGATGGCGTTGAGGATCAGGTTCAGGCAGGCCTGCTTGAGCTGGCGCGCGTCGGCGTACAGGGTCGCGCCCGGCGCCTGGTCGTCGATCTGCGCGTCGATCTTGTGGCTGGCCAGTTCCGGCTCGCAGAAGCCGATCAGTTCCTCCACCAGCGGCCGCGCCAGCAGGGTCGAGCGGATCGGCGCGCTGGGTTTGGCGAAGTCGAGGAAGTCGGTGATCAGGTCGTTGATCCGGCTGACTTCGCTGATCACGTATTCCAGGTGGCGCTTGTCGCCTTCGGGCAGGTCCGCGCGACGGTGCAGCAATTGGGTGGCGGTCTTGATGATGCCCAAAGGGTTGCGGATTTCGTGGGCCAGGCCCATGGCCACTTCGCCGAGGGCGTGCAGGCGGTCGCGGCGGCGCAGCTGGGCTTCCAGGTGCTGCAGTTCGCCCAGGCGTTCGCTCATATGGTTGAAGGTGCTGCTCAGTTCCGCCAGTTCGTCGCCGCCAATCACCGGCACACGTTGCCGGTAGTCGCCGGCGATCACCGCCTGGACCCCCTTGGACAAGCCGCGCAAAGGCATGGTCAGTCGTTTCGACACCAGCCAGCCGACGGCCAGCGACGCCGCCGAGCTGAGCAGGAAGATCAGGATGAACAGGTTGCTCTGGTTGACCAGCCCCACCAGGCTGCTGTGGCGCAGCAGGCCGCTGAAAATCACCCCCACCAGCTCGCCGCTGTCGTTGAAGATCGGCCGGTACAGCCCGCTGTAGCGGCTGGTGAACTGCTCCGTGGGCTGGCGGGTGTCGCGCAGGATGGTCTCGATCTTTTCCGGCACCTGGGTCGGGTGGTCCTCGAAGCGCTGGGTGGCGAAGATCTCGGCGAAGTCGTTGGCCTTGGCCAGGTACAGGCGCAGGTCAAGGGAGTGCACGTCGGCCACGCTGGTGAGGAAGCTGGCGTCCAGGTAGGTGGCGATCAGCAACTGGTAGTCGATGCCGTCGAGGGTGGTCTGGAAGGTCGAGACCACCGCTCCCGTGGCCACGCCGCCGACCTGCAGGGTCTGCAGCACGGCGTTGTGGGCCAGGCTGACCTGCCCGACGATGTCGTCGGCGGCGGTGCTGAACACCACCTGCTGGTCGCGCTTGCGGATCAGCGCTACCACATCGATGCCCATGGAGTCGGCGATGTCGGCGGTGAGCTTGTCGTGCTTGGCCGCGTTGCGGTCGGTGGGCGGCTTGGCATAGCGCAGGAACAGCTGGGCGATGCGCGCGTTGTCGCGCAGGGTCTCGGTGATTTCGTCCTCGACGATCTTGGTCGACTCCTGCAGCCAGATGCGCACGTTGCTGTCAAAGATCTGCGACAGGGTGGTGGCCGCCAGCTCCGCGGCGATCATGGTGGGGATCACGCTGACCATCCAGAACGCCAGCACCAGCTTGCGCTGCAGGCTCCAGCAGGAGATGGCGAAAGGGCGAGGGGCGCGGCGGTCTTTTCTGGTCATGAACTTTCGCTTAGTGCAGCAGCCATGGCGGGGTCGGTGCGATCCGGCCGGAGAACATATTTCAGCCCTTTGAGCAGGGTGTCGAGCAGCGGGTTGCGATGTTGGAAAAACAGGCTGTTGCCGGTGAAGGTACAGCCCAGGCGCAGCTTGCTGGCATAACCGGCCTGGCCACATTCGTAGAGCGCGATCCGGTGCTGGATACAGTAGTCGACATTGGCCATCCAGCTGCGCAAGTACAGGTTGTGCTCACGACTGATATCCAGGTCGTGGGCGAAGAATTTGTCGATCAGCCGGTGCTCGTCCAGCAGCACCAGGTTGAAGGCCACCAGTTGGTCGTCGACCCAGTACAGCACGCAGGCGGCCCGTTCCCCCAACTGCTGGAGGATACCGGTGAAATAGGGCGCGGGTAAGCGTTCGAATTGCAGTTCGCTGCGCCGCAGGGTGGCTTCGTACAGGCGCATGACCTCGGGCAGCACATCGTCGATGTTGTGTCGCCATTCGGTTCGCAGCCCGGGCGCGCGCAACTTGCGGCGCAGGTCCTTGCGCGTGGACTTGCCCAGGGTGCCGAGGTAGGCATCCAGCGAGCCGAAGGGCACCGGCAGCAGGGCGCTGGGCAGGCTGGGCATGGCTTGCAGGCCGAACGCCTGGCAGCTGGCGGCCCATTGCCGATCCTGGCTGGCGGCATCCTTGACCGCCAGCAGGCCGATGCCCTGGGCGTCGGCGTCGCGCCGGGCCAAGTGCAGCAGTTGCGCCAGCAAGGCCTGGCGGCGCACCGCGGGGATATGGCTGGCGGTGCCGGCGTGGCACTGTTCGGCCACCGGCGAACCGATGGCGTACAGGCGCAGTTGCAGCAGCCCCGGCCACCAGCGTTGCAGGCGTTCGCTCAGGCGCTTGGCCGGGCCCGAGACGGTGGTGTCCAGGCGATAGCAGGTGGTGAAGGCCGGGGCGACGGCCACCAGCTTCGAATCTTCGAACACCGCCAGGTAGCGCCAGCTGAAGCCCTCGATGCCGGCGTTCTGTACCGCCAGGTAATAATCCCAATCTTCCAGGGCGCCGGGAAAACAGTCGTTCCAGGCGTTGCGGTCGATGGCCTGGATGCTCGAAAAGACTTGGCTGGTGATCACGTGCGGTCCTTGAATCAGGCGAACTGGCGCAGGTCGTCGTACGCCACGGACCGCGGGCCTGTCTGCCTTTCGATGAAGTCCGCGCTCAACTCCACCACCCGGCGGTACTGCAGGTCGACGGTGATCATGTGGTAGCAGTTGTCGAGCAGTACCTTGACCACCGGGCCGCCGAGCTTGCGCTCGACATAGTCGGCGTTCCAGCGGCTGGTGATGTCGTCCTCGATGGAGTGCAGCACCAGGGCCGGGGTGGTGATCGACGGCATGCGTTTTTTCACCACCGCGTTCATCCGGTGCAGTTCGCGCACGGTCACCCCTTCCATGGTCAGCAGGCCGGCGCTGCTGCTTTCGCCGGCCTTCATCTGCCGCTCGACCACCGCCCGCAGACGCTTGTTCTTGATGCCATACGGCGGCTTCTCCTCGAAGCTGCAGATGTGCACGCCGAACGGAATCTTCATCAGCAGCGGGGTGAGGAACGCCAGCTTGTTGATGCTCCAGCCGTCGTACTTGAGGGTGGTCGAATACATCAGCAGGCCGCTGACCTGGCCCGGGTGTTCCGAGGCCAGGTACATGGACATGACGGCGCCCATCGACAGGCCGCCGACGAACACCTGGCGGTGGCGGCGACGGATGCCGACGAAGGTCCGGCGCACGCCCTCGTACCAGTCCTGCCAGCCGGTGGCCTGCAGGTCGGCGTTGTTGCCGCAGTGCCCGGCCAGGGTCGGCACGTACACCGTGCACCCTGCGTTGGCCAGGCCGACGGCCACCCGACGCAGTTCCGTCGGGGTGCCGGTGAGGCCGTGGATCAACAACACCGCGACCTCGCCACTGCCGAGCACGAACCCGGCATCGCCCTGGCCCAGGTCGATGCCTTCGTCCAGATCGATCAGTGCGCTCATCGCTTCATGGCCCGGTCCAGCAGACGGTCGAGCAGGGCGATGCCGAGGTCGATCTCCGCGTAGCTGATTTCCAGCGAGGGGGCCAGGGTGATGACGTTCTTGTAGTAGCCGCCCACATCGAGAATCAGCCCCAGGCGCTGGCCATTGATCTCGATGTCGCCCTTCATGCCTTCCTCGACCATGTAGTCCAGGGTCGCCTTGTCCGGGGTGAAACCGTCGGTGGCGCAGATCTCGCAGCGCAGCGCCAGGCCCAGGCCGTCGACGTCGCCGATGATCGGGTAGCGCTTCTGCAGGTCTTGCAATCCGGCCAGGAAGTACTTGCCCTTCTCCATGACCATCGCGCCGTAGTCGATCTCGCTGGTCATCTTGAACATCTCCAGGCCCACCGCGGTACCCAGCGGGTTGGAGGCGAAGGTGGAGTGGGTCGAACCCGGCGGGAAGACCTTGGGGTTGATCAGCTCTTCGCGGGCCCAGATGCCGCCCAGGGGGTTGAGGCCGTTGGTCAGGGCCTTGCCGAAGACGATCACGTCCGGCTTGACGTCGAAGTGCTCGATCGACCACAGCTTGCCGGTGCGGTAGAAGCCCATCTGGATCTCGTCGACCACCATCAGGATGCCGTGCTGGTCGAGCACGTGCTTGAGCTCGCTGTAGAAGTTCATCGGCGGGATCACGTAGCCGCCGGTGCCCTGGATCGGCTCGACGTAGAAGGCGGCGTATTCGCTCTGGCCGACTTTCGGGTCCCACACGCCGTTGTATTCGGTCTCGAACAGCCGGGCGAACTGCTGCACGCAGTGGCTGCCGTACTCTTCCTTGGTCATGCCCTTGGGGCCGCGGAAGTGGTAGGGGAAGGGAATGAAGTTGGCGCGCTCGCCGAAGTGGCCGTAGCGGCGGCGGTAGCGGTAGCTGGAGGTGATCGACGAAGCGCCGAGGG
This sequence comes from Pseudomonas sp. FW305-25, assembly GCF_017351415.1. Taxonomy (NCBI): domain Bacteria; kingdom Pseudomonadati; phylum Pseudomonadota; class Gammaproteobacteria; order Pseudomonadales; family Pseudomonadaceae; genus Pseudomonas; species Pseudomonas sp. FW305-25. The sequence goes on from NZ_JACNDE010000009.1 coordinate 125,832, forward strand.
TACGGCCGTGGTAGCCGCCTTCGAAGGCGAACATCAGGCTCTTGCCGTTGGTGGCGTTACGCACGACTTTCAGCGAGTCCTCGATGGACTGCGAGCCGCCGACGTTGAAGTGCACGCGGCCGTCGAGGCCGAATTTCTTCTTGGCATCGACCGCGATCATTTCCGAGAGCTCGATCTTGCCCTTGTGCAGGTACTGGCTGGCGATCTGCGGCAGGGTATCGATCTGTTGCTTGAGGGCGTTGTTCAGGCGTGGGTTGGCATAGCCGAAGTTCACCGCCGAGTACCACATCTGCAGGTCGAGGTAGGCCTGGTCGCTGGTGTCCCAGACGTAGGAGCCTTCGCAGCGGCTGAAGATCCGTGGCGGTTCGATGTAGTGGACGGTGTCGCCGTAGGAGCAGTACTTGGCTTCTTTTTCCAGAAGCACCTGGTCTTCGGCGGTCGCGATACGAATGTCAGACATGGTGGAAGAGTTCCTGAGTGGGTACGCAATGTTCGGTGGTGTTGTCGAGGGTGAAGGTGCCGGCGTTGGCCGCGTCGTTGGGCAACAGCGCCAGCAGTGCCGGCAGTTCGGCGAAGGAATCGAAAGTCGCGTGGGGAATGGCGTTGCGTTGGCAGTACTCGGCCAGGCGACCCTTGGCGAACACGAAGTCGGCGCTGGCGGCCACGCACATGTCGGACTGGCCGTCGCCGATCACCAGCACCCGCTTGCCCTTGGGCGTGGATTTGCATTTGCAGTTGCCGGACGCGGCGCGGCAGGCGTCGCTGGAATACGGGAAGTCGATGCGCCAGCTGTGCTGGTCGACCTGGCGCAGGCGGTTGGCGAGGATCGGCAGCAGGCTCACGTAGTGGCGCGCGAGGATGCGCGCGATGCCTTGTTCGATGCCGTCGCTGACCACTTCCAGGGACGCGCCCAGGCCGATCACGTGATCGACGAAGTCGGGGAAGTCGGGATCGATCTCGACGCTGTCGAAGTAGGCCAGCAATTCGGCGGGCGAGGCCTTGACCAGCGCCAGTTGGCGGCTGAGGCATTCCCGGGAGCCGATATGGCCGTCCAGCCATTGTTGCTCGATGTCTTCCCAGCTCGGGTCGGCGAAGCGTTGGAGGACGTTGTCGATCACGTCGGTGCGGGTGATGGTCCCGTCGAAGTCACACACGATATGCCAGTGCATCATCTGCAGTTACCTGTTGTAGAGGAGCGCACTTTGCGCATGCCAGGCACTGGAGCAGGGACTGTGCCAAGTGGCTCAAGCCCAGGCGGGCCGGGCTTTGCGCGGGAACAAGGCGTTGGATGGGCGGGTTGGAGCTACAAATTTTGTAGCTCGCTACAAACAACATCAGTGCTTGCAGGGAGGGGGCAGGGTGGTGATTGATGCGCGCATCTTCACTTAAGGAACCCCGCGCCATGTTCAGCTTCACACGCTCCGCCCTGTTCGCCGCCCTGCTGTCTCTGGGGGCTGTCTGCGGGGCTTTCGCCGAGGACGGAGGCCAGGATGGATTGAGCGGCGCGCTGGGCCTGGGCATCGGTTACCAGCCCCATGACCCCAGCGGCAGCCGGCATGACACCGTGCCCTTGCCCTATGTCGATCTGGAGTGGGGCGATGTCAGCCTCGACACCGACGATGGCCTGACCTGGGACGCCTTCAAGGCCAAGGGTTTCAGCGCCGGGCCCTATATCAACTACCTGCCGGGACGCAACGCCAACGGCTCGCTGCGCGGCCTGCGGGACGTGCCGAACATGGCCGATGTCGGCGGCTACATCCAGTACGCGCCGGACGACTTCTGGCGCCTGTTCGCCTCCCTCGGCAGCGCGGTGGCCGCGGGCGAGGGCCAGGGCGGCCTGCTGGGCAAGGTCGGCGGCGAAATCGGTTATCCCCTGGGCCTGGGGATCATCGGCAGCAGCAACCTCACCGCGCATTTCGCCGACGCCCGGCGAACCCAGACCTTCTTTGGCATCAGCGACGCCGAAGCCCAGGCCACGGGCATCGGCCGCTACAGCGCCGGCGGCGGTTTGCAGAACCTGACCCTGACCCAGAACCTGCAGGTGCCCCTGGGCGGCAACTGGTCGTGGATGACTAGCGCCAGCTGGATTCACCTGACGGGCTCGGCGGCCGACAGCACCCTGGTGCGCGAGCGCGGCGAAGTGAACCAGGGCCAGGTCCAGACCGCCCTCAGCTACCAGTTCTGAGGCCGGCCAAGGCCTTATCACCGGGCTTGCGGGGCGTTTCGTCATCGCGGGCAAGCCTCGCTCCTACAAAAGCGCGGCTGAATACCTCTGCCGGCATGCGCTGTTTCTGTAGGCGCGAGGCTTGCCCGCGATGCAGGCGTAGCCTGCCTTTTGTGCTGTATTTCTCTCCGGTTATCTGGATGATCTCGGGGTTTTTCGCGAGCAAGCTCGCTCCTACAGGGAGAGCCTGTGTCATTGCTGTCGCGAACCGTTTCGTTATTACGTCTGAGAAATTGGTCCACCCTTTGCACTGGCAGCCATGAACCCACTTTTCAGGAAGTTCTTCATGGCTCGTCCCGCTTATCGCCTGCTTGCCCATTCGCTGTGGGACATCGTCCCGATCCTGATGGCCCTGGCGCATTTTTCCTTCGTCCTGTGGCTGGTGCTGGCCTTTCACAGCCTGTCCTGGTGGGTGATCCTGCCGGCGGCGTCGTTGTATGCGCTCAGCCTGCCGTGGCTGAACCGCGGCTTCGATCTGCTGCTGTCGGTGACCATCGGTTTTTCCCAGACCCTGTACCGCGATATCCACAACCGCCATCACCGTGGCAACTCGGATCGGCCCGGGGCGGACGGCACCACGATCGACCCGCTGTCGATCTACCTGCATGGCCGCAATGGCCAGCCGGACAATGTCTGGGCCTACACCTTCCTGAGTTTTTTCCGCGACGACCCCAAGGCCATCTACCAGGAAATGCAGCGCAAGCGCCCGGCGGACGCGCGTTGGGTCAAGGTGGAAATCGGCGTGACGGTATTGGCCTACGTGGCGCTGGCGCTATACGACTGGCATGCGCTGCTGGTGCTGCTGCCGTTCTGGTACCTGGGACAGTCGCTGTCCTCGCTCAACGGCTATTACGAACACCTGGGCGGCAACCCGGACCTGCCGATCGCCTGGGGCGTGAGTTCCTACAGCTGGCTTTACAACCTGATCTGGATGAACAACGGCTACCACGCCGAACACCACTACCGGCCGAAGATGCACTGGACCCGGGTCAAGGCCTTCCACCGCGAGATCCGCGAACAGCAGCGGGCGGCGGGGGTGAAGGTGATTCCGCTGGCCCACGGCCTGGGCTTTCTGCTGAAACACCCCAAGCGCTGAGGCCCGCGCACCTGTAGCCGCTGCCGCAGGCTGCGATCGACCGGTACGGTCGTGGCGTTCTGAAGACCGCGAAAGGCTCGGCGGGAGATTGGGAACCAAGGCCCTGCGGGCCTTATCGCAGCCTCGCGGGCTCGGCAGCGGCTACAGGGGCGTTATGCGCCCCCATGTCCTAGGCCTCCTCGCCCTCGGCCAGCAGGGCGATCCCGCCGACGATCACCAGCACACCGACCCAGTGCAGCAGGCTGATCTGCTCGCCCAGGCCCAGCCAGGAGCCGAGCAACACCACCACGAACACCAGCGAGCTCAGGGGGAAGGCCAGGGACAGGCTGCTGCGCCGCAGGATCAGCATCCACACGAAGAACGCGCCGATGTAGCAGGCAATCGCCAGCAGCACCCCCGGGTTGACCGCCACCGCGGCCAGCCATTGCAGGTTGAAATCCATCTGGCCCAGCTGGTCGCCGCCGACCTTGGTGGCGATCTGGCCGGCGCTTTCGAAGCCGATCAGCAGGGCCCAGAGCACCAGGGTGCCGAGGCGCCCGTGGAGCCAGCCGTGAGTCTGTGCAGTCATGAAATCTTTCCTTGTGAAGCGTTGAGGGGGCTCAGGTGCTGGCGACGCACACCAGCATCACGCCGAGGGTGATGACCAGGGTGCCCAGCCAGCGCCGGCGGCTGACGTGCTCGCCGAGAATCAGCTTGCCGGCCAGGACCACGCCGCAATAGGCCAGGGCCGCCGCCGGAAACAGCAGGCTCAGCGGCGCGCGGGACAGGGCTTCGAGCCAGACGAAAAACTCGATCACATAGGCGCCGATGCCGCACCACAGCAGCGGCGCGTTGAACACCTGGCCCCAGAAGGCATTCAGGCGAAAACCGCCTTCCAGCTCCGGCAGGCGGTCCAGGCCGAGCTTGAAACAGAGCTGGCCGATCACGTCCAGGACAATGGAAAACGCCACTAGCAAGACAACGGTCAGGGTCACGGGAACAGCTCCTCGAACAGCGCCATCAGGGCTTCGTTGGTGGTCGAATTGCGTAGCAGGTCGGCTGCGCTCCAGCGTTCGGCCGGCGGTTGGTCGGAGCGTGCTTCCCAGCGCTTGAAGGCGTTGCTGAAGGCCGGCGCGGCGAACTCGCCGCAGATGTCGATACCGAGGATGCGCTTGCCCGCCGCCAGGCTGCGCAGGGCCTGCAGCAGGTGGCTCAGGCGCATGCCGCCCTGGTCCCAGTTGGTCGCGGCGTCGGCACTGGCCAGCACGTCCTTGTCGATGGTGATCCAGATCGCCTGGGTGGGCAGGCTGGCGATCAACTGGTCGAGGAAGGCTGGCCAGTCGAGCCCGGCCAGGTTGCGCCAGTGCAGGTGGTTTTCCTGCTGCTGGTGCCCGGCGCCGTCGCCGACCCGGCCCCAGACCTTGGAGGGCGCGTGCTCCCAGGGAAACAGCTGCAGCTTGCCGTGGCGCAGCGCGCCGAGGTTGCCGCCGCGCAGCTGCGGGTTGTGCAGGTCGTCGCTGCACGGCCCGAGGGTGACGATGCGCTGGATGTGCGGCAGCTGCAGCGCCCGGTTGACCCAGGAACCGCAGTGGCGGCGCGGCGCGAAGCGCACCCAGTCGGGGTGGTTGTCGAAGTGGATCAGGCTGACCGGCTGTTGCAGGTCGGCGAGGAAGGCCGGGGTCAGGTGGTGGTAGTCACCGGAGCCGACAAAGAAGATTTCCGGCTGCGGGCCGCTGTGGGCGGGCCTTTGCCGCAGGCGCTCGGTGAAGTGGCGGTAGGTGCGTTCGGTGGACCAGAGCCGCAGTTTCGGGCCCAGGTCCAGCAGGTCCAGGCGTCGGGCCTGGCCGCTGCGCAGCCGGCGCTGGACAGGCTCCTGGGCGGTCAGGCTGTGGTCGAGATCGAGAATGTTCAAAGCAGGATTTACCCATGGCAGCGCCCCTCGGAAAAGCCTGCGTCACAGGTCGCGGACGCAGGCAGAGCGGGCTTTACAGGGTAAATGCAAGGGACGGGCCAGGGCGCTGAACGGCACCTGTAGCCGCTGCCGAGCCCGCGAGGCTGCGATCGCCCCCGCAGGGGGCGCAGAGGTCTTGAGATCGCTGAAGACCTTCGGCCTTATCGCCGCCTGCCGCAGCGGCTACAAGGGGGAGTCAGACGTGGACGCGGACCCAGACGCTGACCAGCACGGTGGCGGCCATCAGCCAGGCCACCGCGGCCACTGCCAGGGAGGCTTCCAGGCGCAGGCGGTCGACCATCACGTAGAGGGTCGCCAGGTACACGAAGTAGGGAATGATCGACCACATGCCGAACAGGATTGTGGTCTTCAGGTCGTCGATGGAACGGCCCTTGCCGACGATGTAGTGGGCAATCAGGGCGAAGGTCGGGAACAGCGGCACCAGGCCGGCGATGTAGTAATTCCGGGTCTTGGCCAGGGCGGCGAGGATCACCACCACGGCGGCGCCCAGGCAGGCTTTGAGCAATAAATCCACGGTACTTCTCGCAGTCTGGTTAGTGGCTCAGGCCGTATTTCTTGACCTTGTCGAACAGCGTGGTCTTGGCCATGCCCAGTTCCTGGCTGGCCTGGGTCAGGTTGCCGCCGCTGCGTTGCAGGGCGTCGCCCAGCAGGTTGCGCTCGAAGGCCTCGACCGCCTCGGCAAAGCCCAGGCCCTGCGCGGCGTTGCCGCTGGACTTCTTGAACGCCGGCAGGCCCAGGGCAAAACGTTCGGCGACGTTGCGCAACTCGCGCACGTTGCCCGGCCAGTCGTGGCTCATCAGGTTCGACAGGGTCTGGTTGTCCAGCTCCGGTGCGGCGCGGTCGAAGCGCAGGGACGATTGCTGCAGGAAGTGTTCGAACAGCTGCAGGATGTCCTCGCGACGCTCGCGCAACGGTGGCAGCTCCAGGGTCACCACGTTCAGGCGGTAATACAGGTCGCTGCGGAACTGGTTGGCGCGCCCCAGTTCGTCGAGGTCGGACTTGGTCGCCGCGATCACCCGGCAATCCACCGCCACGCTCTGGTTCGAGCCCAGGCGCTCCAGGGTGCGCTCCTGCAACACCCGCAGCAGTTTGATCTGCAGGTTCATCGGCATGCTTTCCACTTCGTCGAGGAACAGCGTGCCTTCGTGGGCGTGCTCGATCTTGCCGATGCGCCGCTTGCCGGCGCCGGTGAAGGCGTTGGCCTCGTGGCCAAAGATCTCGCTTTCGAACAGGTTTTCCGGCAGGCCGCCGCAGTTGAGGGCGACGAACTGGTGGGTGTGGCGGCGGCTGAAATCATGCAGGCAGCGGGCGACCAGTTCCTTGCCGGTACCGGTCTCGCCTTCGATCAGCACGTTGGCCGAGGTGTCGGCGACGTTGGCGATCAGTTCCCGCAGGTGCTGCATGGCCGGCGAGCGGCCGATGATCCGCCCTTCGAGGGAGTCGCGCTCGGCCAGCTGGCGGCGCAGCGACGACACTTCCCGGGCCAGCCCGCGCTGCTCCAGGGCTCGGCGGGCGACGTCCACCAGGCGCTCGGGGGAGAAGGGCTTTTCCATGAAGTCATAGGCGCCTTTCTGCATCGCGCCGACGGCCATGGAGATATCGCCGTGGCCGGTGATCAGCACCACCGGCAGGCTGCGGTCACGGGCCTTGAGGCGGGTCAGCAGCTCCAGGCCGTCGATGCCCGGCAGGCGGATATCGCTGATGACGATGCCGGCGAAGTTGTCGCCGACCCGCTCCAGGGCTTCTTCGGCGCTGCCAACGCCGACGCAGGGAATGTCTTCCAGGGCCAGGGCCTGCTGGCAGCCGAGCAGGACATGGGGGTCGTCTTCGACGATCAGGACGGTAAGGTCGTTGTTCATAGCGGCTCGGCTTGTGTAGGGCTGACCAGGGGCAGGCTGAGGACGAAGGCGGTGCCGCCGTCGGCCGGGTGCTCGACGCCCAGGTTGCCACCCGTGGCGGCGGCCAGGCTGGCGGACAGGGTCAGGCCGAGGCCCAGGCCCTGCTCGCCGGGTTTGGTGGTGAAGAAGGGTTCGAACAGATGCTTGCGCGCCTCGGCGTCGATGCCGTGGCCGTTGTCGCGTACCCGCAGGCGGTATTTGCCTTCGACGCTTTCGCCTTCCAGCCACAGCTCCGGTCGCGGCTGGGCCTGCATGGCGTCCAGGGCGTTGCCGATCAGGTTGACCAGGATCTGCTCCAGGCGGGTCTGGTCGATCCGCACCTGGACTTCGTTGAAGTCGCGGTGCAATTGCAGCGGCAGGTTTTCCAGGCGTGCGTTGAGCAACTGCAGGGCAGCGTCCACGGCCTTGCCGAGGCTGGCTTCGCCCTGGTCCTCGCCACGACGGGCGAAGGAACGCAGGCTGGCGGTGATGCGGCCCATGCGGTCGATCAGTTCGTTGATGGTCTTGAGGTTGGTGCTGGCGGTATCCAGGGCGCCGCGCTCGAGGAAACGCACGGTGTTGCCGGACAGGGTGCGCAGGGCGGCCAGCGGCTGGTTCAGTTCATGGGCGATGCTGGTGGACATCTGGCCGATGGCGGCGAGCTTGCCGGCCTGGACCAGTTCGTCCTGGGCGCGGCGCAGGGTTTCCTCGGCCTGGCGGCGCTCGCGGATCTGGCCCTTGAGCCGTTCGTTGCTGGCGCGCAGGTCGCTGGTGCGTTCAGCGATCCGCCGTTCCAGCTGGTTGTTGGCTTCCTGCAGGGCTTCGCGGGCGGCGAGGCGGGTGGCGATGACCTTGCGCCGCTCGTTCCAGGCAATCAGCAGGAAAGCCACCAGGGCGAAGGCCACGGCCACCAGGATGCCCTGGTTGATGGCTTCGCGGCGCAGGTCCTTGAGCGGCGTCAGCAGGGTGAAGTTCCAGGGCGTATCGCTCAGGGGCCGGGTCTGGGACAGGTAGCTGATTTCCTTGTCGTCGGACACCAGCTCGGTGTTGGCCGGGAAGGTCAGCTTCTCCACGCCTTCGGCCAGGCGTTCGCGGGCCAGCGGCTCCAGTTCGTTGAGGGTGAACCAGTAATACTGCAGGCTGCGCGCCAGGCGCTCCTTGGTGTCGTCGCTCAGCGGGCGTACCGACCGCAGCCGCCGGGCCGGGTCGCTGGAGAGGATGATGATGCCGTTCTCGTCGCTGACGAAGCCTTCCAGGCGGGCGCGTTGCCAACGTTCTTCCAGGGCCTCCAGGCGTACCTTGACCACCGCCACGCCGATGATCTTGCCCTGTTCTTCCAGGCCGTGGGCGAGGTAGTAGCCGGGCTCGCCATTGGTACTGCCGATGCCGTAGAAGCGCCCGGGCTGGCCGCGCACGGCATTCTGGAAATAGGCCCGGAAGGACAGGTCTTCACCCAGGTAGCTGTCGACGTCGCGCCAGTTGCTGGTGGCCAGCACGCGACCGGTGGTGTCCATCACGTAAATGGCCCGACTGCGGCTGCGCCGGTTCAGGCCTTCGAGGTAATTGTTGACGGTCTGCCGGTGCTCCGGCGTCGGGTCGTTGAGCAGCAGCGACACACTGGATTCGAGTTCCAGCAGGCTGGGCAGGTAGGTGTATTTGCTGATCTCGCTTTCGACCGCGCGGGCGTGCAGTTCCAGCTGGCGTTCGCCGTTCTCGCTGAGGCTGCGGATGCCGTAATGCTCGCTGATCCAGAAGCCGACGTAGCCCAGGCCGATCATCAGCGCGATGACCAGTGGCGGCAGGAACAGGTGGCGGATCAGACGGGGTTTCACGGCGAGTGATGGCGGCGCGGCGCGATAGAGAGTGGGGTCGCATTTCATCACAGATGCCTTGGGTCAACCAGCGCTCGCCCGCTTCCTGTAGGAGCGAGCTTGCTCGCGAAGAACTCAAGGACAACGCATTATCCAGGATGCACGCGTTATCGTTAACGACCATCGCGAGCAAGCTCGCTCCTACAGGGGCGAGCCGCATCGTTTTTAGTGCTGCAGGATTTTCTCGAGGAAATGCTGCGCACGCTCGGAGCGGGCGTTGATGTCGCCGAAGAATTCCTCTTTCGGGCAGTCTTCGATGATTTTGCCGGCGTCCATGAAGATCACCCGGTCCGCGACCTTGCGGGCGAAGCCCATTTCGTGGGTCACGCACATCATGGTCATGCCTTCGTGAGCCAGTTGCACCATCACGTCCAGCACTTCGTTGACCATTTCCGGGTCGAGCGCGGAAGTCGGTTCGTCGAACAGCATGACGATCGGGTCCATCGCCAGCGCGCGGGCGATCGCCACACGCTGCTGCTGGCCGCCGGACAACTGACCCGGGTGCTTGTGGGCGTGGGCGGACAAGCCGACGCGCTCCAGCAATTGCAGGCCTTTCTTGGTGGCTTCTTCCTTGCTGCGGCCCAGCACCTTGATCTGCGCGATGGTCAGGTTTTCGGTGATGGTCAGGTGCGGGAACAGCTCGAAGTGCTGGAACACCATGCCCACGCGCGAGCGCAGTTTCGGCAGGTTGGTCTTCGGGTCGGCGATGGAGGTGCCGTCGACCACGATGTCACCTTTCTGGAACGGCTCCAGGGCGTTGACGCATTTGATCAGGGTGGATTTGCCGGAGCCGGACGGTCCGCACACCACGATCACTTCGCCTTTCTTGACCTCGGTGCTGCAATCGGTCAGCACCTGGAAGTCCCCATACCACTTGTTGATGTTCTTGATAGAGATCATACGGCAAACCTTTTTTGCAGACGCTTGACCAGCAGCGAGGCGGCAAAGCTGATTGTGAAATACACCAGACCGGCAACGATCAGGAACTCATTGGAGCGGCCGATGATGTCGCCGCTGGAGCGCGAAGCATTGAGGAAGTCCACCAGGCCCACGGTGTACACCAGCGAGGTGTCCTGGAACAGGATGATGCTCTGCTGCAGCAGCAGCGGGGTCATCTTGCGGAACGCCTGGGGCAGGATGATCAGGCGCATCATCTGGCCATAGCTCATGCCCAGCGCCTGGGCGGCGCCCATCTGGCCCTTGGGGATCGACTGCACGCCGGCGCGGACGATTTCGCAGAAGTACGCCGCTTCGAACATCATGAAAGCCACGATGCACGAGCCGAATGCGCCGATCGGGGTGTCTTCGCCGGTGATCCAGCGCAGCACGAAGGGCACCGCCAGGTAGAACCAGGTGATCACCAGCAGCAGCGGGATGGAGCGGAAGTAGTTGACGTAGACGCCGGCGATGTTCGACAGCAGCTTGCTGTGGGACAAGCGCATCAGCGCCAGGATGGTGCCGAGGATGATCCCGCCGACGACGCCCAGGGCCATCAGCTTGAGGGTCATCAGCATGCCGTTCCACAGGCCGGGAATGGCTGGGACGACGCCAGTGAAATCGAATTCCATTATTTGCCCCCCACGGAGATCAGGCCGGGCACCGCGACTTTCTTCTCGACCATGCGCATCAGCAGCATCAGGCTCATGTTCAGGGTGAAGTAGATCAGCGTGGCCAGGGTGAAGGCTTCAAACAGGTTGGCCGAGAATTCGGCGGTCTGCTTGGTCTGCGCCAGCAACTCCATCAGGCCGATCAGCGAGGCCACGGAGGAGTTCTTGAAGACGTTGAGGAATTCCGAGGTAAGCGGCGGAATGATGATCCGATAGGCCTGGGGCAGCAGCACGTTCCAGTAGATCTGCGGCAGCTTGAAGCCCATGGCGCGGGCCGCGGATTCCTGGCCGCGTGGCAGCGCCTGGATACCGGTGCGCACCTGTTCGCAGACACGGGCGGCGGTGAACAGGCCCAGGCACACGACGACGCTCAGGTAGGCCGAGGTGGTCGGGTTGAGGTCCTGCTTGTACCAGTCCTGCAGGTTTTGCGGCAGCAGGTCCGGCACCAGGAAGTACCAGATGAACAGCTGAACCAGCAGCGGTACGTTACGGAAAATCTCCACGTAGACGGTGGCGATGCCCGACACCAGGCGGTTCGGCACGGTACGCATGACGCCCAGGATCGAGCCCAGCAGCAGTGCGACGATCCAGGCCACCACGGCGATGGCGATGGTCCAGCCCAGGCCCGCGATGTACCAGTCGAGATAGGTCTCGCTGCCCACGCCGGTGGACTTGAAGAACACGCTCCAGTCCCAGTTGTAATTCATTAGGGTCTCCCCTCTGATCGATCGATGTACAAGCACCCGCTTGGGGAAATCCGTTCCCGCCTGGATGACGCCCAGGCACACGCGATCGGCTCGACAACCACCGGTTCGAGTGTTTCCAAAAAAAGCCAGCAGGTAGTGACAGGCTCCTGAAAGGGCCGCGCCCTTTCAGGAGACAAGGTTAGTCAGGAATCAGGACTTTTTATCGTCAGCCGCTTTGTCGGTCGGGTTGGCGATCAGGGCCTTGAGCTCGTCGCTCATCGGGAACATCAGGTTCAGGCCTTTTGGTGGAATCGGCGACTGGAACCATTTGTCGTAGATCTTGTTGATCTCGCCCGACTTGTAGGTGGCGACGATGGCGTCGTCCACGGCCTTCTTGAACGGTGCGTCGCCCTTGCGGACCATGCAGCCGTAGATTTCGTAGGATTGCGCGGTACCGGTCACGGCCCAGTCGGTCGGTTTGCGGGCCTTGGCCATTTCACCGGCCAGCAGCGCGTCGTCCATCATGAAGGCGACGGCGCGGCCGCCTTCGAGCATGTTGAAGGACTCGCCATGGTCCTTGGCTGAGATCACGTTCATGCCCATCTGCTTGTCGGCGTTCATCGCCTTGAGGATGCGCTCGGACGTGGTGCCGGCGGTGGTCACGACGTTCTTGCCCTTCAGGTCGGCGAAGTCCTTGTAAGGCGAATCCTTCTTGGACAGCAGGCGGGTGCCGATCTCGAAGATGCCGACGGAGAAGTCGACCTGCTGCTGACGCTCGACGTTGTTGGTGGTGGAGCCGCACTCGACGTCCACGGTGCCGTTCTGCACCAGCGGGATACGGGTCTGCGAGGTAACCAGGTTGTATTTGACCTTGAGATCCGGCATGTCGAGGTCTTTCTTGATGGCTTCGACGATTTTCAGCTGGATGTCGTGGGAGTAGCCGACTGGAACGCCGGATGCATCCGCGATGTAGGAGAACGGAATGGAAGCGTCGCGATGTCCGAGGGTGATGGTGCCGGAGTCTTTGATTTTCTTCAGCGTGCCGGTGAGTTCGGCGGCGACCACTGGAGTGCTAATCAGAGCAGCAGCAATGGCTGCGCCCAACAGATGGGGAACGATGCGCATCAATATTTCCTCGACATTTGTTTTTTTTATGAAGCCAGTTCGACGGCTCTCTTATACAGCGAATGCCTTGACGGCTCCTGATGTGTGTTGGCCCATCAGGCATTCGTCGAAGAGTGTAGAGCATGAGTCGTGCCAGGCCAGCTGATCCGTATCAAGACCTTGATTTGAAAGGCTATTAAATATTTATGGTGGATATTGTCGGCGGTCTTTATCCGGTTATCCGAATTGACCCGAAAGTCGCGTTCGGAAAACCGAATGCCCAGCAGGGCCGGGCTCATTCCCCTGTAGGAGCGAGGCTTGCCCGCGATCCGGACGCTGCGGTGTACCTGTTGGACCGCGTCATCGTTCATCGCGGGCAAGCCTCGCTCCTACAGACGCCGCGGCCATGAAAAAGCCCCCGGGCCGTGTGGCGCGGGGGCTTCTTTAATAGGACGGGCGATCAGGCGGCTTCGATCTTCGCCCGGTTCTGCTCGACCTTCTGCAGGTAGTGCTGCAGTTTTTCCTGTTCTGCCGGGGTCGTGAACAACCCCAGCTTGCTGCGGCGCCACAGGATGTCCTGGGCATTGACCGCCCATTCTTCGCTGCACAGGTAATCGACTTCACGGGTGTACAGGCCGCCACCCAGGTGCTCGCCCAGGTCGCTCAGGCTGTGTACGCCTTCCAGCAGGCGCCAGGTGCGGCTGCCGTAGCTGGTGGCCCAGCGGCGGGCGATTTCGCTGGGTACCCAGTCGAACTTCTGGCGAATCGCTTCGGCCAGTGCCTGCGGGGTGGTCATGTCTTCGCCGCCGGGCAGGGTCGAGTGGGCGGTCCAGCTCGGCTTGATGCCCTTGAAGAACGGCGTCAGCTGGGCCATGGCCGATTCGGCCAGCTTGCGGTAGGTGGTCAGCTTGCCGCCGAACACCGACAGCAGCGGCGCTTCGTCGGCATTGCCGGACAGCGCCAGAGTGTAGTCGCGGGTCACGGCCGACGGGTTGTCGGATTCGTCGTTGCACAGCGGGCGCACGCCGGAGTAGGTGTGCACGATGTCCTGGCGGCTCAGCTGCTTTTTGAAGTGGGCGTTGACCACTTTCAGGATGTAGTCGGTTTCGCCTTCGGTAATCGCCACCTTCGCCGGGTCACCGGTGTACTCGCGGTCGGTGGTGCCGATCAGGGTGAAGTGGTTCAGGTACGGAATGGTGAAGACGATGCGCTGGTCTTCGTTCTGCAGGATGTGCGCATGTTCGCCTTCGTACAGCTTCGGCACGATCAGGTGGCTGCCCTGGATCAGGCGGATGCCATAAGGCGAATCCAGCTTCAGGTCGTCCTTGATGAACTTGGCGACCCATGGGCCGGCGGCGTTCACCAGGGCTTTGGCTTGAATCGAGAACAGGCTGCCGTCGGCGCGCTCCAGGTGCAGGTGCCACATGCCCTTGCTGCGGCGGGCACTTATGCAGCGGGTCTGGGTGTGCACGTGGGCGCCTTTTTCGCGGGCGGCCATGGCGTTCAACACCACCAGGCGGGCGTCGTCGACCCAGCAGTCGGAGTATTCGAAGCCTTTGGTGATCTCGGCCTTCAGCGGGCTGTCGGCACCGAACTTGAGGCTCTTGGAACCGGCGAGTTTTTCCCGCTTGCCCAAGTGGTCATAAAGGAACAGGCCGGCGCGGATCATCCACGCCGGACGCAGGTGCGGGCGGTGCGGCAGGACGAAACGCATGGGCTTGACGATATGCGGGGCCTTGGCCAGCAGCACTTCGCGTTCGGCCAGGGCTTCGCGCACCAGACGGAATTCGTAATGTTCGAGGTAGCGCAGGCCACCGTGGATCAGCTTGCTGCTGGCCGAGGACGTATGGCTGGCCAGGTCGTCTTTTTCGCAAAGGAACACGGACAGGCCACGCCCGGCGGCATCGGCGGCGATGCCGACACCATTGATTCCACCACCGATCACGGCAATGTCATAAATCTCGGCGAGAGGGGGCGCGGGCAAGGTGGAAGTGGGCATCGACTGGCCTCGTGTTCTTCTGGTATTTGAAATCGAACATTAATGTTCATTTGCGAAAATACTAGCGCAGAAACACGCCGACAGCCAGCGGGATTCGATTGAAAAAACTCATCGAAAGGCAGGGAAAGGAAAATTTACGAACATTGTCGGACGCGAGGTGTCCGCGGCTTGCGGAAGGGGGATCTGTAGCCGCTGCCGAAGGCTGCGATTGCGCCCGAAGGGGGCGCAGGATCTCCAGTTCGCTGAAGGCCTTCGGCCTTATCGCAGCCTGCGGCAGCGGCTACAGGGGAGGGATCAGACGACTTCCAGGCGAATCTTGTGCTGTTGCAGCAACTGGGTTAGCGCCGGAACCGGCTGCTGGTCGGTGACCAGGCAATCGATCAGGCTGATGGGGCCGAGGCGGATCATGGCATTGCGCCCGAACTTGCTGGAGTCGGCGGCCAGGATCACCTGCCGGGCATTGGCGATGATCGCCTGGGACACACGCACTTCCTGATAGTCGAAGTCCAGCAGGCTGCCGTCTTCGTCGATACCGCTGATGCCGACCAGGGCGAAGTCGACCTTGAACTGGTTGATGAAGTCGACGCTGGCCTGGCCGACCACACCGCCATCGCGACGCACGTTGCCGCCGGTCAGCAGCACGTCGAAGTCGTCCTTGGCGCTGAGCATGGAAGCCACGTGCAGGTTGTTGGTGATGATCTTCAGGTGGCTGTGATTGAGCAGTGCCCGGGCAATGGATTCGGTGGTGGTGCCGATATTGATGAACAGCGAGGCGTGATCGGGGATCTGCGCGGCGATGGCTTCGCCGATGCGTTGTTTCTCATCGCGCATCTGGTCGGCGCGCATGGCGTAGGCGGTGTTTTCGACACTGGAGTCGTAGGCTGCGCCGCCATGGTAGCGACGCAACAGGTTCACTTCCGCCAGTTGGTTGATATCGCGGCGGATGGTTTGCGGTGTAACGACGAACAGCTGGGCCATTTCCTCGATGCTGACATAGCCGCGTTCGCGGACCAGCTCGAGGATTTGCTGCTGACGGGGAGGCAGATTCATGGGGCTTCCTTTGGGCTGCCATGCAAAATTTGCCCATGATGCCGCAGGAATCTACTCCCGACCAGTTACCCGATCACGTGAAAACTACTACGCTCGGAAATCCTGCGTTAAAAACAGACTCGGACTGCTCATTTACAAACACGTAAAGTCGGGTGCGACCCCAGCCGGTCCTCGTCTGTTTTTGCCTTGGCTTTCCTTCGCTCGCTACGTTTTCACCCGATCGGCCACCCGATACGAATCCGCGACTTGGCTTATTCAGCGCCTTCGTGCGGTTCCCAGTCGCGGGTGCGGCTGACGGCTTTTTTCCAGCCGGCGTAGAGCTTTTCCTTCTCGGTTTCGGCCAGCTGTGGTTCGAACTCACGCTCGATCACCGCCTTGCCGCGCAGCTCTTCCAGGCTGCCCCAGAAGCCGCAGGCCAGGCCAGCCAGGTAGGCCGCGCCCAGGGCCGTGGTTTCGCGCATTTGCGGGCGCTCGACCTGGGTGCCGAGGATGTCGGCCTGGAACTGCATGAGGAAGTTGTTGGCCACCGCGCCGCCGTCCACGCGCAGGGCCTTGAGGCGTTCGCCGGAGTCCTGCTGCATGGCGTCGAGGACGTCGCGGGTCTGGTAGGCGATCGATTCCAGCGCGGCGCGGATGATGTGGTCCACGCGCACGCCACGGGTCAGGCCGAACAGCGCGCCACGGGCGTAGGGGTCCCAGTACGGAGCGCCCAGGCCGGTGAAGGCCGGGACCAGGTACACGCCGTTGCTGTCCTTGACCTTGCTGGCGAAGTATTCGGTGTCGTGGGCGTCATTGATGATCTTCAGTTCGTCCCGCAGCCACTGCACGGTGGAACCACCGTTGAACACCGCGCCTTCCAGGGCGTAAGCCACTTCGCCGCGAGGGCCGCAGGCGATGGTGGTGAGCATGCCGTGCTTGGACTTGACTGCCTTGTCGCCGGTGTTCATCAGCAGGAAGCAGCCAGTGCCGTAGGTGTTCTTCGCCTGGCCCGGCTCGACGCACATCTGGCCGAACAGCGCCGCCTGCTGGTCGCCGGCGATACCGCCGATGGCGATGCCACTTTTGGTGCGGCCGTAGATTTCCGAGGATGACTTCACTTGCGGCAGCATTTCCCGCGGGATATCCAGCACTTCCAGCATCTTCGCATCCCACTCCAGGGTGTGGATGTTGAAGAGCATGGTGCGCGAGGCGTTGGTGTAGTCGGTGACGTGGGTCTTGCCGCCGGTGAATTTCCAGATCAGCCAGCTGTCGACGGTGCCGAACAGCAGTTCGCCGTTGCGCGCGCGTTCGCGGCTGCCTTCGACGTTGTCGAGGATCCACTTCAGTTTGGTGCCGGAGAAATACGGGTCGGTGACCAGGCCGGTGGTGTCGCGGATGTACTCTTCCAGGCCGTCACGCTTGAGCTGCTGGCAGATTTCGGTGCTGCGGCGGCACTGCCAGACGATGGCGTTGTAGATCGGCCGGCCGGTGGTCTTGTCCCAGACCACGGTGGTTTCACGCTGGTTGGTGATGCCGATGGCGGCGACCTGGTCATGGTGCAGGCCGGCTTGCGCCAGGGCCTCGACCATCACCGCGCTCTGGGTGGCGAAGATTTCCATCGGGTCGTGTTCGACCCAGCCGGCTTGCGGGTAATGCTGGACGAATTCGCGCTGGGCGGTGCACACAACGTTGGCGTCGCGATCGAAAATGATCGCGCGCGAGCTGGTCGTACCCTGATCGAGGGCAATGATGTAGTTCTTATTCTGAATGTCGGTCATGTCGATTGCCTTGGACAAAAATAAGGAAGTGGGCAAGAGGCGCAGGTCGGGGTTGGGCAGGACCTTGCGCCGCCGGTTTCAAGAAGTTCTTACTTTGCCGTCAATGGCTTTTTCGGCATCCGTTGGAGCAGGGGCGACGGTTGGCAGGTGGCGGGCAATCAGCCCGCGGTAAGCCACGGCGCCGAGGCAGGCACCGATAATCGGCGCGAAGATCGGAACCAGGAAGTACGGAATGTCGCGGCCGCCGGTAAAGGAAACCTCGCCCCAACCCATGAAGAATGTCATCAGTTTAGGGCCAAAATCCCGTGCCGGGTTCATCGCGAAACCAGTCAGCGGCCCCATCGCGCTGCCGATCACGGCGATCAGCAGGCCGATCAGCAGCGGCGCCATCGGGCCGCGCGGCAAGCCGTTGTTGTCGTCGGTCAGGGACATGATCACGCCCATCAGGATCGCGGTAATCACCACTTCGACCAGGAACGCCTGGGCGGTGGACAGCGCCGGGTTGGGATAGGTGGAGAATACCGACGCCAGTTCAAGGCTGGCCTGGGAGCCGCGGACCATCTGGTGGGCTTGTTCGTAATCGAAGAACAGGTTGCTGTACAGCGTGTAGACCAGTAGCGCCGCGCAGAAGGCGCCGGCGATCTGGGAGACGATGTAGAACGGCAGTTTGCGTTTCTCGAAGTCGGCAAAGATGCACAGCGCGATGCTGACCGCGGGGTTGAGGTGCGCGCCGGAAACGCCGGCGGTGAGGTAGATCGCCATGCTCACGCCGATCCCCCAGATGACGCTGATTTCCCACAGGCCGAAGCTGGCGCCCGCGACCTTGAGCGCGGCGACGCAGCCAGTACCGAAGAAGATCAACAAGGCTGTACCCAGGAACTCGGCCATGCACTGGCCGGAGAGCGACGGTTGTTGTAACGCAGTTGTCATGGAAAACCTCGGTTTTTGTTGTTGTCTGGCACTGGCGTGAAGGGCGCCGAGCGCGATTTTCACCGTCGGCAGGATCCCCATCCTGGACGCGGCTTACTGCTGGGTACGGCTGTTGGATCTACCACATGATATTCGCAAACGAAAAAATATAGACAAGAAACATTACTGTCAAAGGTCGAAAGTGAACCATTAGTCATTTTATAACTATCAGTCATGTGAATGATCCTGCGGGAAGCGCATGGGTTTTGCGCAAAAGGCGCGGCCAGCCTGGTGCCGGCGGCTGCCGGGACTGAGGTATGGGCCTTGGAATAGAGCCTTTTGCTGGCGGATATCCTAGAATCGCCGGTGTTCTTTTCCCTGCCTATGGAGTTGCTATGACCCCTGCACTGGATCTGCTGAAAAAAGTTCGCGCCGAACATCGGGTGCACAGTTATGAACATGACCCGAAGGCGGCCTCCTATGGTCTGGAGGCGGCGGAGAAGCTCGGCCTCGACCCGGCGCAGGTGTTCAAGACGCTGCTGGCCAGCAGTGAAAAGGGCGAATTGCTGGTGGCCGTGGTGCCGGTCGTCGGAAGTCTCGACCTCAAGGCCCTGGCGCACGCGGCGGGGGTGAAAAAAGCCGAGATGGCCGACCCGGCTGCGGCGCAGCGAGCGACCGGTTACCTGCTGGGCGGGATCAGCCCCCTGGGCCAGAAAAAGCGCCTGCGCACCTTTATCGATAACAGTGCGCAACCTTTTCCCAGCATCTTCGTCAGCGCCGGTCGGCGTGGGCTTGAGGTCGAACTCTCGGCCGCCGTGCTGGCCGAGCACACCCAGGCGGCATTCGCCGATATCGGGCGCGACTGACCGCCAGTGCGCCGATAAGTATCGGCGCTGTATGGCAAAAAATAACTTTCTCTGTGGCTGTCGGCGCCTGGACGGGCAGCCTCATGCTTGCGCGGCATGTTCAAGGAGAGATGTTTATGCAGCTTGAGTTTCATCAGGTCGACGCGTTCAGCGATCGTCCGTTCAGCGGCAACCCGGCGATGGTCTATCGACTGCCGGCCTGGCCGGCCGATGAGTTGATGCAGAACATCGCCGCCGAGCACAACCTGGCGGAGACCGCTTTTGTCGTGCGCGAGCCTCAAGGCTGGCGTATCCGCTGGTTTACCCCGACCACCGAAATCGCCTTGTGCGGCCATGCCACCCTCGCCAGCGCCCACGTGCTGTTCGAGATTTATGGCGAGCCGGGGCCGCGTATCGACTTCATCTGCCAGTCTGGCTCCTTGAGCGTCAGTCGCGAAGATGCGCAGCTTTGGCTGGATTTCCCGGTTCGCGCGCCGCGCGCGATCGATGGCCGCGAGCAACTGGAGTGCGCTTTGGGCACGAGGGTCGTGGCGTTACTGGGGGCTAACGAGTTGTTCGCGGTGCTGGAGTCCGAGCAAGCGGTGCTCGACTGTCAGCCGGACATGGCGGCGCTGGCCAAGCTGCCCTGGCCTGGCGCGATCGTGACCGCGCAGGGCAGCCAGCATGATTTTGTCTCGCGCTATTTCGCGCCGGCCATTGGCATCAACGAAGACCCGGTTACCGGCTCGACCCACTGCGCCCTGATTCCGTACTGGGCCGAACGCCTGGGCAAGACGAGCCTGACGGCTTATCAATGCTCGAAGCGCGGAGGGGCGTTGTTCTGTCGGCTGGAAGGGGAGCGGGTGAAGATTGGCGGGCAGGCGACGCTGGTGGCCAGTGGCAAGCTGTTCCTGGATTGAAAGCGCAGGCGCCGGTTGAGCGGCGCCTGCGGTATCCGCTGGATCAGTGGGCGCTGCTGTAGCGGCGAACGCCCGATTCAGCCTGTGGCAGCTGCGCCGCGGTGCTGCCGGAGGCCTGGAACAGCACCAGGTGTTCGGCGGCGACGCGGATTCCGACGTCAGCGCCTATCAGATGATCGGCATGGCTTGGGAAGATCGACTCGAGCTGGCTGCCGGTCGGCAGTTGTAGGCGGTACAGGGTCGACGCGCCCTGGAAACTCTTGCCAACGATCCGCGCCTTGAGGTCGCTGTCCGGTGCATAAACGATGTCGTCCGGGCGTAGCAGTACATCCACCGCGCCGCCGGGCGGCCAGGTGTAGGCACGGTTGCCGCGCAGTACGCCGAGTTCGGTTTGCACCGATTCCGGGCTGTCCAGCTGGCCGCGAATGAAGTAGCCCTGGCCGATAAAGCTCGCCACGAACGGCGTCAACGGTTCGTGATAGAGGTTGTACGGCGTGTCCCATTGCTCCAAGCGGCCTTCCTTGAACACTCCGACGTGATCGCTGACGGCGAAGGCTTCTTCCTGGTCGTGGGTCACCAGAATCGCACTGGTGCCCCGCGCCTTGAGGATGTCGCGCACTTCGTGACTGAGCTTGCGCCGCAGTTCGCCATCGAGGTTGGAAAAGGGTTCGTCGAGCAGCAGCAACTGCGGCTCCGGCGCCAGGGCCCGGGCCAGTGCGACGCGCTGTTGCTGGCCGCCGGACAGCTCATGAGGGAAACGCTTGCCGAGGTTCTTCAGGTTGACCAGTTCCAGCAGTTCCTCGACCACCCGGTTCTTCTGCGGGTGCTTGCGGATGCCGAAGGCAATGTTGTCCGCCACGCTCAGGTGCGGGAACAGGGCGTAGTCCTGGAACACCATGCCGATCCGCCGGCGCTCCGGCGCCAGGGTGAAGCCGGCGCGGGAGATGGTTTCGCCGGCCAGCTGGATTTCACCTTCGTGCACCGGCTCGAAACCGGCAATCGCGCGCAGGGTGGTGGTCTTGCCGCAGCCGGAGGAGCCAAGCAGGCAACCGATATCGCCGGCGTTGAGGTGCAGGTTGAGGTTCTGCACGACCCGTTGGTCCTGGTAGCCGCAGGCGAGATTGCGCAGGTTAAGCAGTAATGGCTGGCTCATGCGTGGTGGTACGCCGGCTCGACCAGAAACTCGAGCAGGGCCTTTTGTGCGTGGAGACGGTTTTCTGCCTGGTCCCACGCCACGGAGCGTGGATCGTCCAGCAGGTCGAGGCTGATTTCTTCGCCGCGGTGGGCGGGCAGGCAGTGCATGAACAGCACGTCTTCGGCGGCCAGGTCGAGCAGCGCGCGATTGACCTGGAACGGCGCGAACAGCTTGAGGCGCAGGGCGGTTTCTTCTTCCTGGCCCATGGAGGTCCAGACATCGGTGCTCACCAGGTGGGCGCCGATCACCGCGTCTTGCGGATCGCGCACGATGCTCACCCGGTCGCCGGCGCGGGCGACGAATTCAGGGTTGGGGTCGTAGCCTTCAGGGCAGGCGATGCGCAGTTGGAAGTCGAACTGGATCGCCGCTTCTATATAGCTGTTGCACATGTTGTTGCCGTCGCCGATCCAGGCCACGGTTTTGCCCTGCATCGAGCCGCGGTGTTCGAGGAAGGTTTGCATGTCGGCCAGCAACTGGCACGGGTGCAGGTCGTCGGACAGGCCGTTGATCACCGGTACGCGGGAGTTGGCCGCGAACTCGGTCAGGGTGCTGTGGGCAAAGGTACGGATCATCACCGCGTCGAGCATGCGCGACATGACGATGGCGCAGTCGCTGATCGGCTCGCCGCGACCCAGTTGGGTGTCGCGCGGGGACAGGAAGATTGCCTGGCCGCCGAGCTGGATCATGCCGGCTTCGAAGGACAGGCGGGTGCGGGTAGACGACTTCTCGAAAATCATCCCGAGAACGCGGTTTTTCAGAGGCTCGAAGAGTACGCCGCGGTTACGCAGGTCCTTCAGCTCGATGCCTCGACGAATCACGCTGACCAGCTCTTCGGGCGTGCAATCCATCAGGGAGAGAAAGTGCCTTGCGCTCATCATTAACTACCTTTTTGCAACAGACCGCAGATACTCAAAGCCTTGTTTTATCGAGAAACGGGCGAGACCTGCGGCGAAAGCCGCACGGGGCGACGAAATAGGGGAAGGCGCGATCTTATAATTAAATGTCGCGTCTTACCAATAGCAGGCTTGGTTTCTAAGGCTTTCACCACTTGCAGCGAGTGGCCTGGGCCAAAAAAGTGGGCCATTCGTGACGTTTTACAGCATGTTCAGATGGGCCCAGTCGGATGTGGAGTCAATCCACTTTGCATAGGTCCGCAGCAGCATTTGTACACTGCGCCTTGGCCGCTTTGCAACGCGCCTCGTGGCGCATGCCGCTATCAGGCATATGGCTGGCGCGGGCTGGGTTTTTCTCTGCCTGGCTCTTGGGCACTTCGAGCAGGGCGGGAAATGGAAAGGCTCGCGGCAGGGGATCTCGGCAGAAATATTTCCTCAGGCAAAAGGCTGGGGTTATAAATGCGCACCGGCAACAGGGAAGTGCTTGGAATGGATTCGAAAGAACAGCAACTGAAGACACTGTTGGGGTTGACGACGCGAACCCTGACCGACCTGACGGCATCGATCACCTCGATGTCCTTCGAGTTGCTACGCAGCGAGGACAGCACCACGCGCAACGCCGCGCGACAGATGATCGAGCGCATGCTGACCATCAGCAGCAATCTCGATGAGCATTGGCGGCTGCTTGCCGAATTCAGCGGGGTGCAGGGCGGTGAGGCGCCGATGGACGGCATGACGCCGATCGCCCGGCAGGACGATCCACCGAGGCTGCCCTCCAACTGAGTCATCGGCTGGCTTGATGCTTGCCGATTCACAAGACGAACGTCTCTGGTGCTGATGCCGGTCTGGCACCATAGTTTTGTTCCCGCGGCCTGACGCTGGCCGCCCCGAATAAAATAGAGACTGGCCATGACCAAGACTCTCCATCACCGTGCCTGCCACCTGTGTGAAGCCATCTGCGGCTTGACCATCGAAACCACTGAAGTCGACGGCGCCGGCCCGCAGATCACCTCGATCAAGGGCGATGCCCAGGACAGTTTCAGCCGCGGCCATATCTGCCCCAAGGCGGTGGCGCTGCAGGACATCCAGAACGACCCGGACCGGCTGCGCCAGCCCATGCGCAGGGTCGGCGGCGATTGGCAGGCGATCGAGTGGGACGAGGCCTTCAAACTGGTGGCCGAGCGCCTGGCGGCGATCCAGGAGCGGCACGGCAACCATGCGGTGGCGGTCTATCAGGGCAATCCCAGCGTGCACAACTATGGGTTGATGACCCACAGCAACTATTTCCTCGGCCTGCTGAAAACCCAGAACCGCTTTTCCGCCACCTCGGTGGACCAATTACCGCAGCACTTGAGCAGCTACCTGATGTATGGCCATGGGTTGCTGCTGCCGATCCCGGATATCGATAACACTGATTTCATGCTGATCCTGGGCGGCAACCCGCTGGCGTCCAACGGCAGCATCATGACCGTGCCGGACGTGGAGAAGCGCCTGAAGGCGATCCAGGCGCGAGGCGGCAAAGTGGTGGTGGTCGACCCACGGCGCAGCGAGACGGCGGTCATGGCCGACCAGCATGTGTTTGTCCGTCCCGGCGGTGATGTGGCGCTGCTGTTCGGTATGCTGCATACGATTTTCGCGCAGGGGCTGACGCGTGACAGCCATCTGCCGGTGGACGGCCTGGCCGAGGTGCGTGAGGCCATTTCCCGTTTCAGTGCCGAAGCCATGAGTCCTTTGTGTTCGGTGCCGGCGCAGCAGATCCGCCAGTTGGCGCGCGACTTCGCCGCAGCGGACAGGGCGGTGTGTTATGGCCGGATGGGCGTGTCCACCCAGTCGTTCGGTACCCTCTGCCATTGGCTGGTGCAACTGCTCAACCTGGTGACCGGTAACCTCGACCGGGTCGGCGGCGCCCTGTGCACCGAGCCGGCGGTGGATCTGGTGGCGGCGACTTCGGGCGGGCACTTCAATGCCTGGCAAAGCCGGGTTTCCGGACGCCCTGAATATGGCGGCGAACTGCCGGTCTCGGCCCTGGCCGAAGAAATGCTGACCGCAGGCGAAGGGCAGGTACGGGCGCTGATCACGGTGGCCGGCAATCCGGTGCTCTCCACTCCCAATGGACGGCAGCTGGAGCAGGCGCTGGATGGCCTGGAGTTCATGCTCAGTATCGACCTGTACATCAACGAAACCACCCGTTATGCGGACCTGATCCTGCCATCGACCTCGGCCCTGGAGAACGATCACTACGACACCACGTTCAATATGTTCGCGGTGCGCAATGTCAGCCGTTTCAACCGGGCGATCCTGCCCAAGCCGGAAGGCGCGCTGCATGACTGGGAAATCTTCGTCGGCCTGGCCAGGGCCTTCGCCGCGCGGACCGACAAGGAGCTCAAGCCGACCGTGCCGCCGGCGCAGATGATCGACAGGGGGCTGCGCGCAGGGCGGTATGGCGAGGCGTCCGAGTTCAATCTGTCGGTGGCGACGCTGGCCGACCACCCCCACGGGATCGACCTGGGGCCACTCAAACCCAACCTGGCAGCGCGCCTGAAAACCGAGAACCGTCGGGTACAGGCCGCTCCCGCGGCGATCATGGCGGACCTCGAGCGCTTTGCCGCGTTGCGGGCTCCGGCAGCGGATGAGCTGGTGATGATCGGCCGGCGCCATGTACGCAGTAATAATTCGTGGATGCACAACTACCATCGGTTGGTGAAGGGCAAGCCACGGCACCAGTTGCTGATGAATCCCGATGATCTGGCCCGGCGAGGGCTGACTGACGGACAGCGCGTGCGGGTCAGTTCGCGGGTCGGGGCGATCGAGGTGGAAGTCCTTGCCAGCAGCGAGATGATGCCCGGGGTGGTCAGCCTGCCCCATGGCTGGGGGCATGGTCGGCCGGGGGTGCAGATGAGCATCGCCATGGCCCAACCCGGGTCGAGTGCCAATGACCTGACCGACGAGCGTCAGCTGGACGAGCTATCGGGCAATGCGGCGCTCAATGGCGTGCCGGTGACGGTGGAGGCGGCCTGAGGAGTCTGTCGGAGAGGCCGAGCATGGCGCTCGGCTTTCCGTTACAATGCGCCACCGTGTCGACAACAGAGTCGGAAAGTTCAGCCGAGGTGCTCCATGGATATCATCGAAACTATTAAAGAGCAGATTGCCAACAACACCATTCTGCTTTACATGAAAGGCTCGCCGAATGCCCCGCAGTGTGGCTTCTCCGCGAAAGCCGCTCAGGCCGTGATGGGGTGTGGTGAGAAGTTCGCTTACGTGGACATCCTGCAGAACCCGGAAATCCGCGCCAACCTGCCTAAATACGCCAACTGGCCTACTTTCCCGCAACTGTGGGTAGCCGGCGAACTGGTCGGCGGCAGCGACATCATGGCTGAGATGTTCGCCAATGGTGAGTTGCAGACCCTGATCAAGGCCGCCGCTGAAAAAGCCGCTGCCAAGACCGAAGCCTGATTTGCCCCTGGTAGGAGCGACAAGTTCGCTCCTGCCGGGTTGTGTGGATTTATCCACGCAATAAAAAGCCCCGCCCTCGTGAGAGAGGCGGGGCTTTTTCATGGGCTGAACCTTGAGGGGAGTTACTCGTCGCCCATCTGCGATTGCAGGTAGTTCTCCAGGCCGACTTTATCGATCAGGCCCAGTTGGGTTTCCAGCCAGTCGATATGTTCTTCTTCCGATTCCAGGATGTCTTCCAGCAGCTCGCGGCTACCGAAGTCGCCGACCGATTCGCAATGGGCGATGGCGGCTTTCAGGTCGGCGTGGCCGGTACGCTCGATGCGCAGGTCGCACTCGAGCATTTCCTTGGTGTGTTCGCCGATGTGCAGCTTGCCCAGGTCCTGGACGTTCGGCAGGCCTTCGAGGAAGAGGATGCGCTTGATCAGCTTGTCCGCATGCTTCATCTCGTCGATGGACTCGTGGTATTCGTGCTTGCCCAGCTTGTTCAGGCCCCAGTCTTCATACATGCGTGCGTGCAGGAAGTACTGATTGATCGCGACCAGTTCATTGGCAAGGATCTTGTTGAGATGCTGGATGACTGTGACGTCGCCTTTCATGATGGGGTCCTGCCCTGTAATTAGCGGTATATAAGGCAGAGTCTGAGCCGCACGATGATTAGTGTCAAACCTAAGTTGTTGAATAATATATGAAAATTAATCGGAATAAGAATGTTTGTGTTCCGCGTTTTGACGCTAAGCAATTGAATTACAGGCATAAAAAAGCCGGACATGAAGTCCGGCTCTTTTAAATGGCGTTAATTACGCAACATTAAATTCTACTGGGTAAGGAATCGCTGGCTGGCTGCTTTGCAGTTCGGTCAGGGTTTCACGTACCACCTGCTTGGCGAGACAGGCACATTTGCCACATTGACTGGCCACGCCGGTCGCTTGGCGTACTTCACGATAGCTGCAGCAACCGTCGTAGATTGCATCGCGGATTTGTCCGTCGGTGACGCCAGTGCAGAGGCAGACATACATAAGGTGAGAACCGTCGCTGGTTATGGCTCAATGCGACGGATCTTAATGTTAACGAGAATGATTGTCAAAGTGGTTTCCTGGGGCTTTTTGCCAGATGCGTATCTGGCAGACGAACGGTTTTTTCTAGCACGGGTGACAAGCTGTCCAGCAGGGCGGCTTTTTTGCGGCCTGAACCCAGGGGATGGAAAAACCACTAAGGACAGCTCAAAAACGCGGTGTATGATGTGCGGTCCTTACGAAGCGGGATCGAGTCACAGGGCTGTCGCTTGGCGGCGGCAAACTGGGCTGGATCTCATTCTTCATTCGATCACACCAGGAGATATCCAATGAGCGTACTCGTAGGCAAACAAGCCCCTGACTTCACCGTTCCCGCCGTTCTCGGCAATGGCGAAATCGTCGACAGCTTCACCCTGTCCTCGGCCATCAAAGGCAAATACGGCCTGGTGTTCTTCTACCCGCTGGACTTCACCTTCGTCTGCCCGTCCGAGCTGATCGCCCTGGACCACCGTATGGCTGACTTCAAGGCACGCAACGTTGAAGTGATCGCTGTTTCGATCGACTCGCACTTCACCCACAACGCCTGGCGCAACACCCCGATCAATGCCGGTGGCATTGGTCAGGTCCAGTACATCATGGCTGCCGACATGAAGCACGACATCGCCAAGGCCTACGACGTTGAGTCCGAAGGCGGCGTGGCTTTCCGTGGCGCGTTCCTGATCGACGACAAAGGTGTCGTTCGTTCGCAGATCGTCAACGACCTGCCGCTGGGTCGTAACATGGAAGAGCTGATCCGTCTGGTCGACGCTCTGCAGTTCCACGAAGAGCACGGCGAAGTTTGCCCGGCCAACTGGAAGAAAGGCGACAAGGGTATGACTGCTTCGCCAGAAGGCGTTGCTGCTTACCTGAGCGAGAACGCCGGCAAGCTGTAAGCCGCGCTTCACGCATAAAAAAACCGGCCCCAGGGCCGGTTTTTTTATGCGCGGTCGTTCAGCGACGGTATCAGTCGTTGAAGTCTTGCCAGCCGCCCATTTCCTTCCAGCGATTGACGATGCCGCAGAACAGGTCGGCAGTCTTCTCGGTGTCGTAGCGGGCGGAGTGCGCCTCACGGCCATCGAAGTCGATATCGGCAGCCTGGCACGCCTTGGCCAGCACGGTTTGGCCATAAGCCAGGCCGGCAAGCGTCGCGGTGTCGAAGCTGGAGAACGGATGAAACGGGTTGCGTTTCATGTCCAGGCGCGCGACAGCCGCGTTGAGGAAGCCCAGGTCGAAGCTGCTGTTGTGCCCGACCAGGATCGCGCGCTTGCAGCCGTTGGCCTTCAGGGCCTTGCGCACGCTGCGGAAGATATCGTTCAGCGCGGTTTCTTCACTGACGGCCATGCGCAGTGGATGGTCGAGCTTGATCCCGGTGAACTCCAGCGCCGCGGCCTCGATGTTGGCGCCTTCGAAAGGCTCTACGCGGAAAAACAGGGTGTGCTCGGGGAACACGAAGCCCTTTTCGTCCATGCCGATGATGGTCGCGGCAATTTCCAGCAAGGCGTCGGTGGCCGAGTTGAAACCACCGGTTTCAACGTCGACGACTACCGGCAGGTAACCACGAAAGCGTGCCGCCATTGGATGACGCGAGCCACCACCGTTGTGACCGTCCTGCTCGTCGTCGAAATGGTCTTCACTCACGCGTGTTCCTCCAGCAGGCGCCAGCGCAGTTTTTCACCGGCGCGCAGCGGGATGACGGTCAGCTCGCCGAAAGGCAGGCTGGCAGGGGCGGTCCATTCTTCACGAACCAGGGTGATGCGATCGGTGTTGGCCGGCAGGCCGTAGAAGCGTGGGCCGTTGAGGCTGGCAAAGGCTTCCAGCTTGTCCAGCGCGTTGCGCTGTTCGAAGGCTTCGGCGTACAACTCGATCGCGGCATAGGCGGTGTAGCAGCCGGCACAGCCGCAGGCCGCTTCTTTGGCATGCTGGGCGTGGGGGGCGGAGTCGGTGCCGAGGAAGAACTTCTGGTTGCCGCTGGCGGCAGCGTCGAGCAGCGCTTCCTGGTGCACGTTGCGCTTGAGAATCGGCAGGCAATAGAAGTGCGGGCGAATGCCGCCAACCAGCATGTGGTTGCGGTTGTACAGCAGGTGATGGGCGGTGATGGTCGCGCCAACGTTGGCCGAGGCCTCGTTGACGAACTGCACGGCGTCACGGGTGGTGATGTGTTCGAACACCACCTTGAGCGTCGGAAAGCGCTCGACGACACGGCGCATGTGCTCGTCGATGAACAGCTTCTCGCGGTCGAACACGTCGACTTCACCGCGGGTGACTTCACCGTGGATCAGCAGCGGCAGGCCGACTTCGGCCATGGCCTCCAGCGCCGGGAAGATCTTGTCGATGCTGGTGACGCCCGAGTCCGAGTTGGTGGTCGCACCGGCCGGGTAGAGCTTGGCGGCATGGACGAAACCACTGGCCTTGGCCGCGCGAACTTCTTCGGGCTGGGTGCGATCGGTAAGGTAGAGCACCATCAGCGGCTCGAAGCGGCTGCCGGCCGGCCGCGCAGCGAGAATGCGCTGGCGATAGGCATCGGCTTCAGCGGCGTTGCGCACTGGAGGTACCAGGTTAGGCATGATGATGGCGCGGCCAAAGGTGCGCGCGACATCCGCGACAGTATTGGTCAACACGGCACCATCGCGAAGATGAATATGCCAGTCGTCGGGACGCAGCAGGGTCAGGCGGTCGGACATTGGGGATTCCAGGCGGGTCAAACTCCAGTGAATGCTACCGGAAAAGACTCTTCCAGGCACTCGCTATCAAGTTTTGCGTGAAGCTTCCGATATCCCGAAGGTATGCCGTAAACAGGCATTTCGATTTTCGTGATGTACAAGTCAGTGGAGCCTCCCGTGCGCCAGCGTTATCTAGCCTTGCTCAGTGTGTTCGCCTGCCTTCCCGCGATGGCGCTGACTTTCCAGACCCGTCTGGAGAGCATTGAGTGGACGGTCGAAGGCGATAAATTCGAGTGCCGTCTGAGCCAGCCGATCACCGATTTCGGTTCCGGGGAGTTCGTGCGTCGCGCCGGCGAGCAGGCGACCTTTCGCCTCAAGGCCTACAACCCGATGCTCGCTGGCGGTTCGGCCACGCTGCTCGCGGCGGCCGCGCCGTGGCAGCCGGGACGGGGCGACATCAACCTGGGTTCGGTACGGCTCGGCAGCGGCGATGTGCTGTTCAACAGCTCGCAACTGCAGGCCGGGCGACTGATCGGTGGATTGATGGATGGGCGCAGCCCGGTGGTTCGCCACTACTCCCGCGAGGGTGGGGTGTCCGAGGTGCGCTTGTTGCCGGTCAAGTTCAGCAAGGCGTATGGCGACTACCAACGCTGTGTCGCCAAGTTGCTGCCGAAGAATTTCGATCAGGTCAGGCAATCCGAGGTCGGCTTCCCCGGGGGCGGCATCGACCTGGACGCGAAAGCCAAGGCCAGGCTGCAGGTGATGCTCGAGTTTCTCAAGGCCGATCCGACGGTCAATCACATCCAGCTCGATGGCCATTCGGACAACAGCGGCAACCGCTTGACCAACCGTGACCTGTCGCGGCGCCGGGCGCTGGCGGTGATGGAGTTCTTCAAGGCCAATGGCATTCCCGAGTCGCAGATCGAGATGCGTTTCCACGGTGAGCGCTACCCGTTGGCGCCCAACACCAATGCGGCGAACCGGGCGAAGAATCGTCGGGTCAACGTACAGCTGCAACGTGTCCCGGTCGCGGAAAAACCGGTACCCCAGGCTGCTGCCCCCGCCAATGCCGCGGCGACTTCCTGAAACGGCTGTCGTCGTCGCGCACTCGACATAATCTGTCGCTTCGTCGTCATAAGCTGTCGCGCCTCTGTAAATTATCCGCGTTGATCGGTAGACTTGACGGCTTTCCGTAGAACCCCGTGGAGTGATGGCATGGCGGACGTAAACAAGGTCGTTCTGGCGTATTCCGGCGGCCTGGACACTTCGGTGATCCTCAAGTGGCTGCAGGATACTTATAACTGTGAAGTGGTGACGTTCACCGCTGACCTGGGTCAGGGCGAAGAGGTCGAACCTGCACGTGCCAAGGCGCAAGCCATGGGCGTGAAAGAGATCTACATCGACGATCTGCGCGAAGAGTTCGTCCGCGATTTCGTTTTCCCGATGTTCCGC
This sequence comes from Pseudomonas sp. FW305-25, assembly GCF_017351415.1. Lineage (NCBI taxonomy): Bacteria > Pseudomonadati > Pseudomonadota > Gammaproteobacteria > Pseudomonadales > Pseudomonadaceae > Pseudomonas > Pseudomonas sp. FW305-25. Next base: position 156,433 of record NZ_JACNDE010000009.1, read on the forward strand.
GCCAACACCGTTTACGAAGGTGAGTACCTGCTGGGTACCTCCATCGCTCGTCCGTTGATCGCCAAGCGCCTGATCGAGATCGCCAACGAAACCGGTGCCGACGCCATTTCCCACGGCGCTACCGGCAAGGGCAACGACCAGGTTCGTTTCGAGCTGGGCGCCTACGCCTTGAAACCAGGGGTGAAAGTGATTGCTCCCTGGCGTGAGTGGGACCTGCTGTCCCGCGAGAAGCTGATGGACTATGCCGAGAAGCACGCGATCCCGATCGAGCGTCACGGCAAGAAGAAATCCCCGTACTCGATGGATGCCAACCTGCTGCACATCTCCTATGAAGGCGGCGTGCTGGAAGACACCTGGACCGAGCACGAAGAAGACATGTGGCGCTGGACCGTCTCCCCGGAGAAGGCTCCCAACACCCCGACCTACATCGAGCTGACCTACCGCAACGGCGACATCGTGGCGATCGACGGCGTCGAGATGACCCCGGCCACCGTGCTGGCGACCCTGAACCGCATCGGCGGTGAAAACGGCATCGGTCGTCTGGACATCGTGGAAAACCGCTATGTCGGCATGAAGTCCCGCGGCTGCTACGAAACCCCTGGCGGCACCATCATGCTGCGCGCTCACCGGGCGATCGAATCGATCACCCTGGATCGTGAAGTTGCTCACCTCAAAGACGAGCTGATGCCCAAGTACGCCAGCCTGATCTACACCGGCTACTGGTGGAGCCCTGAGCGTCTGATGCTGCAACAGATGATCGACGCCTCCCAGGCCCACGTGAACGGCGTGGTTCGCCTGAAGCTGTACAAGGGCAATGTGATCGTCACCGGTCGCAAGTCCGATGAGTCGCTGTTCGATGCCAACATTGCGACCTTCGAAGAAGACGGCGGCGCCTACAACCAGGCGGATGCGGCTGGCTTCATCAAGCTCAATGCCCTGCGCATGCGTATTGCGGCCAACAAGGGTCGAACTCTGTTCTGATGCCTTGAGTCGTTTTAAAAGAGCCCCGCCATGAGCGGGGCTTTTTTATGCCTGATGTTTTAATCGATCAAGCGGGTGTCTGGAGACCATAACTAAAAGTTTCCACTGGCCATTGTTTCAATGGGATCTCGACTATCTTTCAGTCTGTTCTTTTCAATACGAAGTGTAGGAAAGTCAGGAGTAGTTATATATAGGGGGCGACGTTCAATTTTTCCTTGTAGGGCAAATCCGTATTGTTTGTAAGGAACTTCTCGGGGCGATGCTGGCCCAGGGCATGGCCATGCCACGGGCCAAATGACTGGGTTATGGTGTTTGCTTGAAAAACCAATAGCGGACTCTGGACTTACCCATGAAGAAAGTTTTGATCGTAGATGATCATCCCGTCACTCGTCTGGCTGTGCGCATGCTGATGGAGCGGCACGGCTTTGAAGTAGTTGCCGAGGCGGACAATGGCATGGATGCCCTGAAACTGTCTTATGAACATGTTCCAGACATCCTTATTCTTGATATTGGTATTCCCAAACTCGATGGCCTGGAAGTTATCGCCAGACTTTCGTCAAAAGCCATGTCGACCAAAGTGCTGGTATTGAGCCTGCAAGTACCTGGGCCTTTCTCCATGCGCTGCATGCAGGCTGGTGCGGCGGGTTATGTGTGCAAGCAGCAGGACATCACTGAATTGATCAGTGCCGTCAGGGCAGTCCTGGCCGGCTACAGTTATTTTCCCAATGAAGCCTTGCATACCCTGCGCTCGAGCCTGGGCATCGCCAGCGAGGAGGGGATGTTGTCCAGCCTGTCGGGTCGAGAGTTGATGGTCCTGAAGCAACTCGCCGGTGGGCAAACCAACAAGGAGATTGCCGAGGGCCTGTGCTTGAGCAGTAAAACGGTGAGCACCTACAAAAGGCGGCTGTTGGGGAAACTCAACGCCCGCTCGCTGGTGGACCTGATCGAGTTTGCCAAGCGCCATCAGCTGGTATGAAGGTTGAGGCGCTACAACAAGGCACGGGAGGGAAAAACAGCGGCTTTTGCGAGCGTTCATTGCGTTGCGGGCTTGCCGGTCTGTCGGTGATGTTGGATCCCTCAGCCGCGCATGGCGTGGTTTGAAAAGAAGCGACTTGAAATGTTGGCTGGTGTAACAAAAAAGCCTCCGTCAAAGGAGGCTTTTTGTTACTAAAGATCAAAGTCGTAATCGGCCAGTTGCTTTTGCAAGCGCCGCTCTTCCAGAAGGTTGTCGATGGTCCGACGTTTGCTCAAGTTGGTCTTGGCCACCTCTACCACAGGCTCTGCATCTTCTGTTTCAACAGGGGTGAAGTCGTCTTCTACGTCCAGTTGTTCTTTGCCAGTACTCATAAGGTTAACTCCAGGCTAAGACTGCCATTGGCGCTCCTTATATCGATATTCTCGGGACTGGTAAAAAAGATTTTTTCAATCGACCTATCATCAAAATCAATGATTGCTCAATCGTCAGAGGTCTTGTGCTTGTATTCGCACAGGTCCTCGATCCGGCAGCTTCCACAGCGCGGCTTGCGGGCCAGGCACACATAGCGGCCATGGAGGATCAGCCAGTGATGGGAGTCGAGGAGATACTCCTTGGGCACGAATTTCATCAGTTTCTTTTCGACCTCCACGACATTCTTTCCAGGGGCCAGCCCTGTGCGGTTGCTGACCCGGAAGATGTGCGTATCGACGGCCATGGTCAGTTGGCGGAAAGCCGTGTTGAGTACCACGTTGGCGGTCTTCCTGCCGACGCCTGGCAGGGCTTCGAGCTCTTCCCGGGTCTGCGGGACTTCGCTGTTGTGCCGCTCCACCAGCAGGCGGCAGGTCTCGATCACGTTTTTGGCCTTGCTGTTGTACAGGCCGATGGTCTTGATGTACTCGGACAGGCCTTCGACGCCCAGGGCATAGATGGCGGCCGGCGTATTGGCCACGGGGAAGAGCTTGGCCGTCGCCTTGTTGACCCCGACATCGGTGGACTGGGCCGAAAGGATCACGGCAATCAGCAGCTCGAAGGGCGACGAATAGGCCAGTTCGGTTTTCGGTTCCGGATTGTCTTCGTGCAGCCTGCGGAAAATTTCCAGGCGTTTTGCGGCATTCATGGGTGAGTCATTTCCTTGAAGGCGGTCGGTGTGAGGTCGTAGAAGCGGCCCAGGCTTGCCTGGCGGCCAGCAACAGCCCCAGCAGGATAAAACCGCCAGGTGCGAGTGTAAGCAGGTGCACGCCACCCTGGGCGGTCAGAACCCAGCCTGGCCAGTCGACGTCGTTCGTCCCCAGCAGCCATTGCAGATGATTGCCGATCGAGCCACTGCCGAAGGCTTCGCGCAGTGCACCCAGGATAATCAGCAGCAGGCAGAACAGGCCGGCGAAACGCAAGCGCACGGGACGCTGGAAAAAATCCTGGTACTCCAGCACTACGCATTGCACGGCAATCAGGCCCAGGTAGAGGGCCAACTGTTGTTGCAGTTCGAACGCCCAGGCTTGCGCGGCCAGCATGGCACAACTGGTGAGCGTGGCGCTGAGCAGGATACTGGCGCCCAGGCGGCTCTGGCCAGCCAGGCGCGGGCGCAGGGCATTCATGCACAGGCCGAATACCGCGCTCACACAGAGAAATACCAGTGCCAGCCCCAGGGCCTTGACCAGTGAGTCGCTGGCGCCGATCAGCGGCGCGAGCATCAGGGCGTTCTGCAGGGTCGAGGATTTATTCATGGGCGGGACTTCCCAGCAGTTGTTCGCGGTGCTCGTCGAAGTAGCGCAGGCTGTCGTGAATCCCCTCGACCACCGCCCGTGAGGTGATGGTGGCCCCGGCCATCTGGTCGAATTGGCCATGGTCTTTTTTCAGCGCCCAGCCGGCGTCGCCCGGGTCACCCAGTGACTTGCCGATAAAACCCTGTAGCCAGGCATTCGGGCGCTCGGCGATGCGCGCGCCCAGGCCGGGCGTTTCCGAATGCCGCAGAGCCTTGCTGCCCAGCAGTTTGCCGTTGGCGGCGATGCCGATCAGCAGCTCGATCGGGCCGCCATAACCGCTGACCTGGCTGCGCAGCAGCACAGCGCTGGGTTGGCCGTTGCGCGTGGCGCGATAACCGGCGAGCAGGGTGCTGTGGCTGAGCTGGATGTTATCGATGGCCAGCGGCTGATCCAGCGGCTGATTGTCGTAGCTGCCGACGGGCAGGAGATCCAGCAGGTTGCGTGCCTGGATGGCGCGCTGTTCGCGCTCGATGCGGGGAGCCGTCGTCTGCTGGACGAAGAAAGTGCCAGTGGCGCCGACAGCCGCCAGCAGTGCCAACACTCCCAGACTCGTTGCGCGGTTCATGGCAGGGAAGGCTCGGGAGGCGGAGCAGCCAGGCGCTCCAGGGCGGGGACGGCGAGGTTCATCAGCAGTACGGCGAAGGCGACACCGTCCGGGTAACCGCCCCAGGTGCGGATCAGGTAAGTCAGCAGGCCGACGCCGACGCCGAACAGCAGGCGTGCCTTTGCGTTCCTCGGGCCGGAGACCGGCTCGGTGACGATAAAAAAGGCGCCAAGCATGGTCGCGCCGCTCAGCAGGTGGAAAAACGGCGAGCCGTGGGAGTCCGACCCGGAACCGTTCCAGCACAGCAGGCTGATGACGAACAGGCTGCCGAGCATGCCGGCCGGGGCGTGCCAGCTGAACACCCGTTGCTGCAGCAAAAAGGCGCCGCCGGCGAGAAAGGCCAGGTTGACCCATTCCACGCCCTTGCCGCCGAAATGGCCGAAGGCGGCATTGCCGGCGAACAGTTCATCGATGGTCAGGCTCTTGTTGATGCGCAGGCTGTCGAGTGCCGTGGCCTGGGCCCAGGCATCGGGCGCCGTGCTGTCGAGGGCTATGCCGAAGATCTGCTGCAGGCCGCCCAGCAGGTCAAGGCCATGGGAGGCTGGCCAATGAGTCATCTGCTGGGGGAAAGAGACCAGCACCAGGGCATAACCGAGCATCGCCGGGTTGAACGGATTCTTGCCGACGCCACCATACAGGTGCTTGCCGAACAGCAAGGCACAAGCGGCCGCGCTGACTGTCAGCCACCACGGGCAATACGGCGGCAAGGCCAGGGCCAGCAAGGTGGCGCTGACCAGGGCACTGCCATCGCCAAGGAAAGGACGCAATGGCCACTGGCGCAATCGCAGCACCGCGGCTTCGACGGCAAGGGCGGTGACACAGGCCAGCAGCAGGTTGATCAGAATTCCCCAGCCAAACAGCCAGAAGAGCGCCAGCAGCCCCGGCAGGGTCGCCAGAAGCACACGCTGCATGGCTTGTCGCAGGCGTTCGTCCGGTTGCTCAAGGGGCGTCATGGGCTTGTACCTGGCGCTCGGCTTCGGCCAGTCGCTCGCGGGCCTTGGCCAACAGTGGTGGCGGGGTGTCGCTGTGACGCTCCAGCTTGCTGACTTCTGCCCGCGCGTAAGCCAGTTCGGTTTTCAGTTGCCGCAGGCGGGCGTCGATCGGGCGTTTTTCGACTCGCACCAGATTGGGCGCCGGTTTTCCGCTGGCTTCTTCGGTCGCGTGCAAGGCTTGTTCTGCGTCTTTCAGTGCCTGCTGCAGACTGGCCAGTTGCTCGGCAGGCGCCTGGTTGGCCTGGGCCTTTTTCAATTCCGCGCGGCGCATTGCCAGCTGGATTTTTGCGCGCTTGAGCTCGGCGTCTTTGGCCGGGGGCGCTGAGGCCACGGTTTCGACGGTGGTTTCGACAGCGCCTTCCAGCTGCGCGAGCGCTTGCTCGGCGGCCTCGAACTGGCGCTGCAGGACGATCAGTTGCGACTGTTGCTCGAAGGTCGGCGGATGGCCGAAAGCTTTCAGCGATTTGTTCAACTGGGCCCGGCTCATCGCCAGATCGATCTTGGCTTTTTTCACCGCGGCATCGGCGGCGGCCGCCTTTTGCGCGCGCACCCGCTCGATGGCCGCCTGCACCGGGTCCAGGCTGGTTTCACTGGGCTGCGCCGCACGTTGCGCGCGGGCGGCCCGTTCGGCCTGCTTGTGCTGTTCTTCGCGTTGCAGCCGGGCATTGCGGCGCTCGAAGCGCTGGCGCGCGTGATCGCGTTTGGCGGTCCGGGCACGCAGTTCTTCGAGACCGGTGGCCAGGCCGCCGACGATCGGCAATACGTCATTCAGCGGCAGCGGATGCATCTCGATACAGTCCACCGGGCACGGCGCCACGCAGAGATCGCAGCCGGTGCATTCGTCGATCAGCACCGTGTGCATCTGCTTGGCCGCGCCGACTATGGCATCCACCGGGCAGGCCTGGATGCACTTGGTGCAGCCGATGCATTCGGCTTCGCGGATAAAGGCCACCTGGGCCGGCGCCGGGCCGCGACTGATGTCCAGCTCCATGACCGGGATATTCAGCAGCCTGGCCAGGCCGGCAATGGTTTCGTCGCCGCCGGGCGGGCACTTGTTGATCGCCTCGCCGTTGGCGATGCCTTCGGCGTAGGGCTTGCATCCGGGATGGCCGCACTTGCCGCATTGGGTCTGCGGCAGCAGGGCGTCGATGCGTTGAATCAGACTCATGGGTTGAGCAGTCCGTTGAAACCGAGAAATGCCACCGCCATCAGGCCGGCGCTGATCAGGTCGATCGGCAGGCCGCGAAAGGGCAGGGGCACATCGTTGTTGAGAATGCGCTGGCGCAGGTCGCTGAACAGGCTCAGCACCAGCCAGAAACCGAGGCCCGCACCCAGGCCCAGGGCGAGGCCATGACCGAGCCCGCGATTGGCCTGGACTGCCAGTAGCAACGCGCCGAGCACGCCGGCGTTACCCAGCAGCAGCGGCCAGAGGCCGTCGAATGGCAGCCCGGGCAACATCCGGCTCAGCAGCTTGAGCAGCGGTGCGATCAGCAGCACGCCCAGCGGCAGGAATACGAACAGTTGCAGCGAGGTCAGGCCCAGCGGCACCAGCAGCGCCTGATAAAGCCCGTAGCCCAGCAGGCTGCAGAGCAGCATCAGGCAGCTGGTGGCGATCCCCAGGGCATGGATCCGCCGCCGCGCAACCTGCGGCTCGGCACTGGCCTGCAACAGCGGATCGACGCCCAGCGGCCACTGCAACACGAAGTTGTTGATCAGGGCAGCGCTGATGAGCGTGAGGACAATCTCGGTCATGTTCGTGGCCGGTGAGGGCGGGCGGATACCTGAAGACTAGGCAATTATCCGGCAAGGGCGCAGGCCCATCCAGATATGAAAATCCCCCCGCCACGCAGCGGCGCGACGGGGGGATCGATCCCGCAAGCGGAGTTACTTGATCCGCTGGCCCGGCTTGGCGCCGCTGTCCGGGCTCAGCAGGTAGATCTCTTCGCCGCCAGGGCCGGCCGCCATCACCATGCCTTCGGAGATGCCGAATTTCATTTTCCGGGGCTTGAGGTTGGCGATCATCATGGTCAGGCGACCGTCGAGCTTGGACGGATCCGGGTAAGCGCTCTTGATTCCGGAGAACACGTTGCGTTGCTCGTCGCCGATATCCAGGGTCAGGCGCAGCAGCTTGTCGGCGCCTTCCACATGCTCGGCCTTGACGATCAACGCCACGCGCAGGTCGACGGCGGCAAAAGTGTCGAAGTCGATTTCCGGCGACAGCGGATCCTTGGCCAGCTCGCCGTTGCCCGCAGGCTTGGCTTCACCGGTGTCGGTCTGGCTGGCGGTCAGGTCTTCTTTCGAGGCGTCGGTCATGGCTTGTACTTTCACGGGGTCGATCCGCGTCATCAGCGGCTTGAATGCATTCAGCTGGTGGTTGCTCAGCAGGTGCTGGTGGTCGTTCCAGGTCAGCGGGGCTACATTGAGGAACGCCTCGGCGTCGGTGGCCAGCAGCGGCAGCACCGGCTTGAGGAAAATCACCAGCTGGCGGAACAGGTTGACGCCGGTGGCGCAGATGGCCTGGACTTCATCCTGCTTGCCTTCCTGCTTGTTCAACGACCACGGCGCCTTGTCGGCGATCCAGGCGTTGGCGCGGTCGGCCAGGGCCATGATTTCACGCATGGCGCGGGCGAAGTCGCGAGCCTCATAGGCGTCGGCGATGCTCGGCGCGGCCGCCAGGAAGGCGTCGGTCAGCTCCGGCGCGGCATTCTGGTCCACCAGCACGCCGGCATTGCCTTTGTGGATGAAGCCGGCGCAACGGCTGGCAATGTTCACCACCTTGCCCACCAGGTCGGAGTTGACCTTCTGCACGAAGTCTTCGAGGTTCAGGTCCAGGTCGTCGACGCCGCGGCCCAGCTTGGCCGCGTAGTAGTAACGCAGGTATTCCGGCGACAGGTGGTCGAGGTAGGTCCGGGCCTTGATGAAGGTGCCGCGGGACTTGGACATCTTCTGGCCGTTGACGGTCAGGTAGCCGTGCACGTTGATGCCGGTCGGCTTGCGGTAGCCGGCGCCTTCGAGCATGGCGGGCCAGAACAGCGCGTGGAAGTTGACGATGTCCTTGCCGATGAAGTGGTACAGCTCGGCGGTCGAGTCCTTGCCCCAGAACGCGTCGAAGTCCAGCTCCGGCGTGCGGTTGCACAGGTTCTTGAAGCTGGCCATGTAGCCGATCGGCGCGTCCAGCCAGACGTAGAAGTACTTGCCCGGCTCGTCGGGGATCTCGAAGCCGAAATACGGCGCGTCGCGGGAAATGTCCCACTGCTGCAGGCCGACATCCAGCCATTCGGCGATCTTGTTCGCCACGGCGTCCTGCAGGGTGCCGCTGCGGGTCCATTGCTGCAGCATCTGCTGGAAGTCCGGCAGCTTGAAGAAGAAGTGCTGGGAATCCTTGAGCACCGGGGTGGCGCCGGAAATCGCCGACTTCGGATCCTTCAGGTCGGTCGGCGCGTAGGTGGCGCCGCATTTTTCGCAGTTGTCGCCGTACTGGTCCTCGGTGCCGCATTTCGGGCAGGTGCCCTTGATGAAGCGGTCGGCCAGGAACATTTGTTTTTCCGGGTCGAAATACTGGGTGATCGAGCGCGTGGCGATGTGCCCGGCGTCGCGCAGCTTCAGGTAGATCTGGCTCGACAGCTCACGGTTTTCTTCGGCGTGGGTCGAGTGGAAATTGTCGAAGTCCACCAGGAAGTCGGCAAAGTCGGCGCTGTGTTCGGCCTGGACGTTGGCGATCAGTTGTTCCGGGGTGATGCCTTCCTTTTCCGCGCGCAGCATGATGGCCGAGCCGTGAGCGTCGTCCGCGCAGACATAGATGCATTGGTTGCCGCGATGCTTCTGGAAGCGCACCCACATATCGGTCTGGATGTACTCAAGCATATGGCCAAGATGGATGGAACCATTGGCATAGGGCAGGGCGCTGGTGACGAGGATCTTGCGTGGCTCGGACATGGGGCTCGGCTACTTGATGAAACGGAGGTCGGCCACTATAAAGCGCCGAGAAATATATTTCACCCCGTGAGCCCGGTTTTCCACGGCCGTCGTAGCCATCGGCGCGCGTGCTATATGATGCTTTGGCATCCCGCCCACGCCACGGAACAGGTAGGATAGCCGCCTGATTTTCCCGTCTTGTTATCGGAGTTGCCCATGAGCGCCGTCAATCGCGCAGCGGTGGAAGCCGTTCTTCGCCAATACACCGACCCCTACCTGAACCAGGACCCGGTCAGCGCCGGTTGTGTCCGTTCCATCGACATCCAGGGCGACGAGGTGCGTGTCGAGCTGGAGATCGGTTATGCCGCCGGTCTGTTCAAGAGCGGCTGGGCCCAGTTGCTGAAGCTGGCCATCGAAAACATGGACGGCGTGGTCATCGCTCGCGTCAATGTCACCAGCGTGATTGCCGCGCACAAGGCCCAGGCGCAGATTCCCGGCCTGGCCAACGTCAAGAACGTGGTGGCGGTGGCATCCGGCAAGGGCGGTGTGGGCAAGTCCACCACCGCGGCCAACCTGGCCCTGGCGTTGGCCCGCGAAGGTGCCAAGGTGGGGATTCTCGATGCCGACATCTATGGTCCGAGCCAGGGCATCATGTTCGGCATCGCCGAGGGCACCCGGCCGCAGGTCAAGGACCAGAAATGGTTCGTGCCGATCAAGTCCCACGGCGTCGAGGTCATGTCCATGGCCTTCCTGACCGACGACAACACGCCGATGGTCTGGCGCGGGCCGATGGTCTCCGGCGCCCTGCTGCAACTGGTGACCCAGACCGCCTGGGGCGACCTGGACTACCTGGTGATCGACATGCCGCCGGGCACCGGCGATATCCAGCTGACCCTGGCGCAGAAAGTCCCGGTGGCCGGCGCGGTCATCGTCACCACCCCGCAGGACCTGGCGTTGCTGGACGCGCGCAAGGGCGTGGAGATGTTCCGCAAGGTCAACATCCCGGTGCTGGGCGTGGTGGAAAACATGGCCGTGCATATCTGCTCCAATTGCGGCCATGCCGAGCATCTGTTCGGCGAGGGCGGTGGCGAGAAGCTGGCGACCCAGTACGGTGTCGAGCTGCTGGCCTCGCTGCCGCTGTCGATGCTGATTCGCGAGCAGGCTGATGGCGGCAAGCCGACTGTGATCGCCGAGCCGGAAAGCCAGATCGCCATGGTTTATCAAGAGCTGGCCCGCCATGTCGGCGCGCGCATCGTGTTGCAGGAAGCCGCGGCACCGGCGATGCCGAACATCACCGTCAGCGACGACTGAGCCGGTTGGGCCAACAAAAAAGCCCGGTGCACTGCACCGGGCTTTTTTATGGATGTTTTATGAGCGGGCTCAGATCCGCAGGCCGCCGTCCAGCTCGAGGATCCGGCCGGTGTAATAGTCGTTCTCGAAGATGTAGGCCGCCGAATGAGCGATCTCTTCCGGCTTGCCCATGCGCTTGAGCGGAATGCCGGAGGTCATTTTCTCCAGGGCTTCGGGTTTCATGCCCAGGGTCATTTCGGTTTCGATGAAGCCCGGTGCGATGCCGGCCACGCGAATGCCGTAGCGCGCCAGCTCCTTGGCCCAGGTCACGGTCGCCGCGGCGACCCCGGCCTTGGCCGCGGAGTAGTTGGTCTGGCCGATATTGCCGGCGCGGGAGATCGAGGAAATATTGATGATCGCGCCACTGGTTTTCAGCTCGACCATCTTCGCCGCGACTTCGCGGGTGCAGAGGAACACGCCGGTCAGGTTGACGTCGATCACCGACTGCCACTGCGCCAGGCTCATCTTGTTCATCTCGCCGTCTTTGACCTTGAGCAGCAGGCCGTCGCGCAGGATGCCGGCGTTGTTGATCAGGCCGTGAATGGCGCCGAAGTCTTCGGCGACCTGGGCGACCATGTGTTCCACCTGCTCTTCATTGGCAACGTTGCACAGGTAGGCGCGGGCTTCGACTCCCGCGGCCTGGCAGGCGGCAACGGCCTGGTCGAGCTTTTCCTGGTTCAGGTCGACCAGTGCCAGCCTGGCGCCTTTGCTGGCGAAATACTCCGCCATGGAGCGACCCAGACCCTGGCAACCGCCGGTGATAATGATTACTTTGTCATTGAGTTGCATTCGCATGCTCCGAAAGCAGAACTGGAGTGGTGTCCTTCAAGGCGCCTCTCTTGTGCGTCGGGCATGGCCTGGCTGCAGATTGAGAATTGCCCCGATGGCGTCGCTGGAACTTTGCTCCAGACGCCCGTCCGTTTTAGACGGATTCTATATAAGGAGTCATAAATTGAGCGTTGAAGCTGCGAAGCATGCACGAGAATTACTGCTCAAGGAATACCGTGGCGTGCTGTCGACGCACTCCAAGGCCATGCCGGGTTTTCCCTTTGGCTCGGTGGTTCCTTATTGCCTGGACGAGCAGGGGCAGCCGCTGATCCTGATCAGCCGCATTGCCCAGCACACCCATAACCTGCAGAAGGATCCCAAGTGTTCGCTGCTGGTGGGCGAGCGCGAAGCCGAGGACGTCCAGGCAGTGGGGCGCCTGACCTATCTGGCCGAAGCCGAAAAGCTCGAAGACGCCGTGGCGATCGAGGCGGCCGCCGAACGTTACTACCGCTATTTCCCGGAGTCGCAGAACTACCACAAGGCCCACGATTTCGATTTCTGGCGGCTCAAGCCGGTGCGTCATCGCTACATCGGCGGCTTTGGCGCGATCCACTGGATCGACCAGGTGACGCTGGCCAACCCGTTCGCCGGCAAGGCCGAGCTGAGCATGGTCGAGCACATGAACAGCGATCACGCCAAGGCGATCGCCCATTACGTGGACCTGGCCGGCCTGCCGAAAACTGCTGCGGCGCAACTGGCTGGCATCGATACTGAAGGCATGCACCTGCGGATCGGCCAGGGGGTGTACTGGCTGCCGTTCCCAAGCCCTTGTAATACGCCGACACAAGTACGCGAGGCCTTGGTTTTTCTGGCTCACGCCGAGCAATGGCCGAAAAATGCCGGGGCCGAGGCTTGAATTCACGAATTGCCGACGTCATCTAGGGTCTACTGGAAGGCATTCTTCCGTAGAGGAAACCATTTGATGCGCCCTTTTCTGTTGCTCTTTCTGCTGTTCCCGGTGCTAGAGCTGTTCGTCTTCGTCAAAGTCAGCGGTGCGATCGGGTTTTTCCCGGCGCTGCTGCTGATCATCCTGGGTTCGATGCTGGGTGTGCTGGTCCTGCGCGTCGCGGGGCTGGCCACGGCATTGCGTGCCCGTGAAAGCCTGAACCGCGGCGAATTGCCGGCCCAGACCATGCTCGAAGGCTTGATGCTGGCCCTGGCGGGCGGCCTGTTGATCCTGCCTGGCTTCATCAGCGACATCTTCGGCCTGTTCATGCTGTTGCCGATCACTCGTCGCCTGCTGGCCAACAAGATGCGCCAGCGCGCCGAAGAACAGGCCATTCGTCAGCGTGCCTTCGCCGACGACATGCAGGCTGCCCGTGGCGGGCCCGCGCCGCAGCGCCCTCTGGGGCGTGAGCCGAATGTGATCGAAGGCGAGTTCGAGCACCGCGATTCCTGAGTCTCTCAATGATCGACACGGCACCTTCGGGTGCCGTGTTCGTTTTGCCCGACTGAAAATCTAAAAAAATTCACTGGGCAGCCCTTGTAATAAGCATATGTGCCCACATGTATCGGTCACCGCAAGGTTTCTGGTGGCGACACCAGACAGACTTCCGCGTCTCGCTCGTCGAGCCGCAACCGGCCACGCCGGATTTGTTAACCCGCCGGTAACGACACCGGCCGCTGAAAACCATAATTAGGAGAGATCGACAATGAAGCTTCGTCCTCTGCATGACCGCGTCGTCATCCGTCGCAGCGAAGAAGAGAAGAAAACCGCTGGCGGTATCGTTCTGCCAGGTTCGGCTGCTGAAAAAGCCAACACCGGTGAAGTTCTTGCTGTAGGTCCAGGCCGCGCTCTGGAAAACGGTGAAGTACGTGCGCTGGCCGTGAAAGTGGGTGACAAGGTTGTGTTCGGCCCTTACTCCGGCAGCAACACTGTGAAGGTAGACGGCGAAGACCTGCTGGTAATGGCTGAGAACGAAATTCTCGCCGTTATCGAAGGCTGATTACCCGCTCATTTTCCCGTTACTACAAAGTATTTAAGGAATATCGATCATGGCTGCTAAAGAAGTTAAATTCGGCGACTCCGCCCGCAAGAAAATGCTCACCGGCGTTAACGTCCTGGCTGACGCGGTAAAAGCGACCCTGGGCCCGAAAGGCCGTAACGTGATCATCGAGAAGAGCTTCGGCGCTCCGACCATCACCAAGGACGGCGTTTCCGTCGCCAAAGAAATCGAGCTGAAAGATCGCTTCGAAAACATGGGTGCGCAGCTGGTAAAAGACGTTGCTTCCCGTGCCAACGATGACGCCGGCGACGGTACCACCACCGCCACCGTACTGGCTCAGTCGATCGTCAACGAAGGCCTGAAAGCCGTCGCTGCCGGCATGAACCCTATGGACCTGAAACGCGGCATCGACAAGGCGACCATCGCCATCGTCAAAGAGCTCAAAGGTCTGTCCAAGCCATGCGCCGATTCCAAGGCCATCGCTCAGGTCGGCACCATCTCCGCCAACTCCGACAACTCCATCGGCGACATCATTGCCGAAGCCATGGAAAAAGTCGGTAAAGAAGGCGTGATCACCGTTGAAGAAGGCTCGGGCCTGGAAAACGAACTGTCTGTCGTTGAAGGCATGCAGTTCGACCGTGGCTACCTGTCCCCTTACTTCATCAACAAGCCGGACACCATGGTCGCCGAGCTGGACGGCCCGCTGATCCTGCTGGTGGACAAGAAGATCTCCAACATCCGCGAAATGCTGCCAGTGCTGGAAGCCGTTGCCAAAGCCGGCCGCCCACTGCTGATCGTGGCTGAAGACGTTGAAGGCGAAGCCCTGGCGACTCTGGTTGTGAACAACATGCGTGGCATCGTCAAAGTCGCTGCCGTCAAGGCACCAGGCTTCGGCGACCGTCGCAAGGCCATGCTGCAGGACATCGCCGTCCTGACCGGCGGCACCGTCATCTCCGAAGAGATCGGCCTGAGCCTGGAAAGCACCACCCTGGAGCACCTGGGTAACGCCAAGCGCGTGATCCTGTCCAAAGAAAACACCACCATCATCGACGGTGCTGGCGTTGAAGCGGACATCCAGGCTCGTGTGACCCAGATCCGTCAACAAGTGGCCGACACTTCGTCCGACTACGACCGTGAAAAACTGCAAGAGCGTCTGGCCAAGCTGTCCGGCGGCGTTGCGGTGATCAAGGTTGGCGCTGGTTCCGAAGTTGAAATGAAAGAGAAGAAAGCCCGCGTTGAAGACGCCCTGCACGCTACCCGTGCAGCCGTTGAAGAAGGCGTGGTACCTGGCGGTGGCGTAGCCCTGATCCGTGCCCTGCAATCGATCAGCGGCCTGAAAGGCGACAACGCCGACCAGGACGTGGGTATCGCTGTTCTGCGTCGCGCTGTCGAAGCACCTCTGCGCCAGATCGTTGCCAACTCCGGCGACGAGCCAAGCGTAGTGGTCGACAAGGTCAAGCAGGGTGAAGGTAACTACGGTTACAACGCTGCTACCAGCGAATACGGCGACATGATCGAAATGGGCATCCTGGACCCAACCAAGGTGACCCGTTCGGCGCTGCAAGCGGCATCCTCCATCGGCGGTCTGATCCTGACCACCGAAGCGGCTGTTGCTGAAATCGTTGAAGACAAGCCTGCGGCTGGCGGCATGCCAGACATGGGCGGCATGGGTGGCATGGGCGGCATGATGTAAGCCAGCCTTACCCCTGTACGAAAAAGCCCCGCCGGCGAAAGCCGGCGGGGCTTTTTTATGGGTGGGCGTTTTTGCCTGGGCCATCGCCGCGAGCAAGCGCGCTCCTACAGGTGTGCATGGTTTTGTAGGAGCGAGCTTGCTCGCGAAAAGACCTCAGGCCTTCACGGCTTCCGCCTCCATCGCCGGATCGGCCTTGGCTGCCGGTCGATAGAGAATGAAGTAGTACGCCCCCAGGCAGATCAGCCAGCAGAAGATCGCGGTCCAGACGTTGTGGGAGAAGAAGTGTGCGCCCTGCAGCATGCGCCCGACCGAGAACACCGTGCCGAGGGCAAAGGCGAACACCAGCGCCTTGCTTGCCAGGCGCGGGCGGCGATCACGCAGGACAAAAAACAGCGCGAACAGGGTGAAACCGGTGGCGGCATGGCCGCCTGGCCAGCAGCGACCAGGCTTGTCGGTCGCTGGCCGGGGGCTGAGCAGTTCGCTGTAGGTTTCCTTGCCGCCGAACTCTTTCAGGCTCCACGGGCACTGCACGGCGGTGACCGCCTTGACCGGGGTGACAAAGGCGGTGGCCAGGCCCAGGGACAGCACCAGGCAACCCAGTTCGCGCTTGAACGGCTTGAGACGCTGGACGAAGAAGGCGCCGATGAAGCCGACAATGGCCAGCACTGAAAAGACGATGACCAACTGCTTGGCCCGGTCATGCAGGATATTTTCCAGGAAATAACTGTGGCCGCCGATGAAACCGCCAGCGGCGGGGTCATAAAAGTACCGGGCCAGGTCCATGTCCAGGGTGGTCAGTTCAAGCAGCAGCAGGATGACGGCAGCCAGGGCGGGTATGCCCAGGCAGATCCACCAGTTCAGCGCTCTGGAGGCGGGGCGGGCGAGGGTCAAAGCCATGGAAAGTCCTTCGAGGGAAGCGTTGCGGTCGCGGGTTCCCGCGGAGTCTGGAGCGGCCCTTGTCGTCAGCGTGTGAACCCTGGGTGAAAAACTCGTCAAGGCCCTGGAACCCTGCGGCGGCATTCGCCGCGGGGGCTTGAACAACCCTAGCCGTCAGCCACGCTTGGCCTTAAGCTGCGCGAGCCAAGACGGCCGTAACTGTGTGCGGAGAGAGTGCCCATGCGAATTCTACTGGTTGAAGACAACCGCGATATTCTGGCCAACCTGGCCGACTACCTGGGGCTAAAAGGCTACACCGTGGACTGCGCCCAGGACGGTCTGTCGGGCCTGCACCTGGCCGCCACCGAACATTACGACCTGATCGTGCTCGACATCATGCTGCCGGGTATCGACGGTTACACCCTGTGCAAGCGCCTGCGCGAAGATGCCCGCCGCGATACACCGGTGATCATGCTCACCGCCCGCGATCAACTGGACGATCGCCTGCAGGGCTTCAAGTCCGGGGCCGACGATTACCTGGTCAAGCCCTTCGCCTTGTCCGAGCTGGCCGCGCGCGTCGAGGCGGTCATGCGCCGTACCCAGGGCGGCGGGCGCCGGGCCCTGCAGGTCGGCGACCTGAGTTATGACCTCGACACCCTGGAGGTCACCCGCGAAGGGCGCCTGCTCAAGCTCAACCCCGTGGGGCTCAAGTTGCTGGCGGTGCTGATGCAGAAGAGCCCCCATGTGCTGCGCCGGGAAATTCTCGAAGAGGCGCTGTGGGGCGACGACTGCCCGGACAGCGACAGCCTGCGCAGCCATGTCCACCAATTGCGCCAGGTGATCGACAAGCCGTTCGGCAAACCGTTGCTGCATACCGTGCACGGTGTCGGTTACCGCCTGGCCGAGGGTCGTGATGGAGTTTAAGCAAAGCCTTTCCCAGCGGATCATCATCGCCTTTGCGCTGATGAGCGCGCTGGTCGCTGGAGCCTTCGCCCTGGGTATCGTGGCGACGGTGCACCTGGTGGAAGAGAAGCTGATTTCCGCGGGCCTGGGGGGCGACCTTCAGCGTCTGCTGTTGATGGACAACGTTTCCGACTGGAGCCACCGTCCCGAGCCGGACCAGCTGTTTTATTTCAGCGGCGGGCGCGGCGACTTCGACCTGCCCAAGGATCTGCGGCATCTGGATCCGGGCTTTCATGAGGTCTTCCGCGAACAGCTGTCGTATCACGCCATGGTCGAAGTGGTCGACGGTCGACGCTATGTGCTGCTGCAGGACCAGAGCGATTTCGAAGAGCGCGAACGGGTGCTCTTCGCGGTGGTGCTGGTGGGCTTTGTGCTGAGCCTGGCCTTGGCGGTGTTCCTCGGCTGGGTGCTGGCGCGCCGGGTCATGGCGCCGGTGGTGAGACTGGCGCGGCAGGTGCGCCATCGCGACCAGTTGCTGGGGCTGGCGCCGCCATTGGCACCGGACTACGCGGCCGACGAAGTGGGGGAGCTGGCGGTGGCCTTCGACGCCACCCTGGGGCGCTTGCGCCAGGCCCTGAACCGCGAGCGCCTGTTCACCAGCGATGTCAGCCACGAACTGCGTACGCCGCTGATGGTACTGGCCAGCTCCTGCGAGCTGTTGCTGGAAAACCCGGCGATCGATCAGCGAGGTCGGGCGCAGGTCGAGCGTATCGCCCGGGCGTGCGGCGAAATGCGCGAGCTGGTCCAGACCTTCCTGATGCTGGCCCGCGCCCAGCGCGAAGACGGCGGCATGTCGCCCCAGGCGACCTTGAGCCAGGTGGCCGAGGACCTGGTGGGCCTGTGGGGCGGACCGATCCGGCAAAAGGGCCTGGAGCTGATCTTCGACGCCGGCCAACCGCTGGACACCCGCTATAACGCCACCTTTTTGCACGCGGTGATGGGCAACCTGCTGCGTAATGCCTTGCACTACACCGAGCACGGCTTCATTCGCTTGAGCCTTGAGCCGAGGGGCTTTGTGGTCGAGGACAGCGGTGTGGGTATTCCCGAGGAGAAACGCGAGGCGATGTTCGAGCCTTTCGTGCGCGGCAACGAGAAGCGCGGCGAGGGCCTGGGCCTGGGACTGTCGCTGGTGCAGCGGATCTGCGAGGACCAGGGCTGGAGCGTCAGTCTCAGCACCATGGAACCCAACGGCTGCCGGTTTCATGTCGAATTGAACTGCCGCGCTGCATGATGGGTCTCCATGACTGCTGCGTGGGCCGTCACGGAAATTTCCCCGGTTGATGGCCCCAGGCCACTTATGGGAGCCTGTAAAACTCTGAAATATTTCCGCTCTGGACCGGACGAAGTTTTCACAAAGACATGACCTGACGCTGACAAGCCGCTGCCTAAGGTGGGGCCATCAGATTCAGGAGACTGTGTGATGGCGCCCCCGATCAAGCTGGAATTTTCCGAGAAGTACGACGAACAGCACGCTCAGGAGTATCTGCTCAAGCATCAGGATGGCGTCGCTCGCCGTCTGTCCCACAAGCGCGACGAGCAGTTGGCGCGTGCGGCGCTGGCCATGGCCGGAGAGCCGGGGCTGGTGCTTGACCTGCCCTGTGGTGCCGGGCGTTTCTGGCCGTTGCTGGCGGAGAAACCCAACCGCGTGATCATCGGTGCGGACAATTCCGCGGCGATGTTGAAGATCGCCACGGTGGCGCAACCGGCTGACGTGGTGAAACGGGTACAACCCTTGCAGACGTCTGCCTTCGACATCGACTTGCCGGATAACGCCGTCGACAGCATTTTCTGCATGCGGCTGCTGCACCACATTGGCGAGTCGTCCCATCGCCTGGCTCTGCTCCGGGAGTTCCAGCGGGTTACCCGGGACAGCGTGATCGTTTCACTGTGGGTCGATGGCAATTTCAAGGCCTGGAAACGCAAGCGCATGGAAGTGCGGCGCAAGGAGGAATCCGGGCAGGAAGGTTACCAGAACCGTTTTGTGTTACCGGCTGCCACGGTTGAAGAAGAATTCAAGCAGGCCGGGTTTCGCGTTCAGGATCATCTGGACTTTTTTCCGCTCTACGCCATGTGGCGAGTCTACGTATTACGCAAGAGGTAACAGGATGGCCGTTGAATGTGCACCGGAAATGGAAGTCGCTGCTGCAGACCGTTTCGACTACTTCTGGAGTCAACAGGGGGAGTGGGTCGAAGAGCCCAATCAGCGTCGCGGCGGGGAAAGTGGCGTTCAACGTCTTCCGGGCACTGACGGGCGTGTGCTGTATGCCAAGCGCCAGATCGGCCATATCTATCGCAGCTGGTTGCACCCCTTCGGCCGCCCCACGGTGCTGCGCGAGCAGGATGCGCTCAAGGGCCTGAGCCAGCTCAACGTGGCGGTGCCGCACCTGGTGTTCTGCGGTGCGCAGCGTGATTCCCAGGGCCAGTGGCGTGCCTTGCTGGTGACCGAGGCGCTGGACGGCTTCGTGGAAATCGACCACTGGTACGCCGCTGGCGAGCGCGAGCGCCACGGCGAGGCCCTGCACGAGCGTGTGCTCAAGGAACTGGCAGCCACGCTGGCGCGCATGCACCGGGGCCGCTGGCAGCATGGCTGCCTGTATAGCAAGCATGTGTTCGTGCGGGTCATGGGTGAGGGCGAAGCGGCGAAAGTGGATATCGCGCTGCTGGATTTCGAGAAATGCCGCCAACGCCTGACCGCTAAACGGGCTGCGGCCCATGACATCAAACAATTGCGGCGCCACTCGTCGTGGAGCACCACGGACTGGGACAAACTCTACTATTTTTATAGAACGGCGTTTGGCAGCGCTATCAAAGGCTTATAGTGATGAAGCTCGAAATTGCACGAGGTTTGTTTTTAGTAGGAGCCTTGGCAGTTGCATCCTTGGCGGTGGCTGCCTGGGAGCAGCCACGCATGGAAGTCCTCAGTAGTACACAGGCGGGGGCGCACTGTCCTCTGCCACGGGTCGCCAAAGTGCCCAAGACAAGTACGGCGGCCAGACCCGATCAGGATCTTTTGTTGTTCATGTTCGGCCTGACTCAGGGAATGAGGCCACAGAGTTGAAGACCATCAAGCCCGATAAAAAGGCCTCGCATTGCTAGGCCTTTTTTATTGCGCGTCCTTCACTTGTCTGGCCTGGCCAGCAGGGTGTAGATGCAGGGCAGCACGAACAGAGTGAACAGGGTGCCGATCGACATCCCCGTGGCGATCACCGTGCCGATGTCGAACCGGCTGACCGCGCCGGCGCCCGTGGCCAGGATCAGCGGCACCATGCCGAAGACCATCGCCGCGGTGGTCATCAGTACCGGCCGCAGGCGAATGGCCGCGGCGGCTTCCACGGCCTCGCGCGGCGTCAGTCCCTGGTCCTTGCGCAGCTGGTTGGCGAACTCGACGATCAGGATCCCGTGCTTGCTGATCAGGCCGATCAGGGTCACCAGCCCGACCTGGGTATAGATGTTCATGCTCGACCAACCGAGAAACAGTGGGATCAAGGCCCCGCAGATCGACAGCGGCACCGTCACCAGGATCACCACCGGATCGCGGAAACTCTCGAACTGCGCCGCCAGCACCAGGAAAATGATCGCCAGCGCCAGGCCAAAGGTCACCCACAGCGCGCTGCCCTCCTGGACGAACTGTCGTGACGCCCCGGCATAGTCGAAGGCGTAGCCCGGCGGGGCTTCTTCCTCGGCGATCTGGCGCACGGTATCGATCGCTTCACCCATGCTCACGACCGGGAATCCGGAAATGGTCGCGGCGTTGAGTTGCTGGAACTGGTTGAGCTGCCGAGGCCGGGCCCGATCGTGGACGCTGATCAGGGTCGACAGCGGCAGCGCCTCGCCCTTGGCGTTTTTCACGTAGTAGTTGTTCAGCCATTCGGGGTTGTCGCGATAAGGCCGTTCGACCTGGGCGATGACCTTGTAGCTGCGTCCCTCGATGGTGAAACGGTTGATTTCCGCCTCGCCGAGCAAGGTGGCCAGGGTTCCGCCCAGGTCCAGCATCGACACCCCCATTTGCGCGGCCTTGGCGCGGTCGATGTCGACCACCACTTCCGGCTTGTCGAAGGCCAGGTCGATATCGACAAAGGCGAACTTGCCCGATTCCATGGCGCGTTTCTTCACCCGGTCGGACAGTTCCAGCAGCGACTCGTAATCGTTGGGGCTATTGATGATGAAGGCGAACGGCAGCCCTTCGCCGGTGCCCGGCAGGGACGGCAGGTTGAAACCGAAGACCTGCAACCCGGCGATGCCCGCGAGCCGGGCCTGGACTGCGGGCAGGATCTGCATCTGCGTGCGCTTGCGCTCGTTCCAGGGCTTGAGCAGGAAGCCGCCGATACCCGATTGCACGCCGTTGAAGCCGTTGATCTGGAACGAGGAGTAGTACTCGGGGAACGTCTTGAAGATCTCCAGGAACTCGTCGGTGTAGGCGTTGAGGTAATCCAGGTTGGCCGGCTGGGGCGCGGTGGCCATCATGAAAATGATGCCCTGGTCCTCGTCCGGGGCCAGTTCCGACTTGGTGAACTTGAGCAGGGCCGGGATCAGGCACAGCACGATCAGGGCGAACACCAGGACCACCGGCCGAGTGTTGAGGGTGCCATGCAGCAGGCTCTGGTAGCGGCGCTTGAGGCTTTCGAAAATCAGGTCGAGGCGGTGGGCCAGGCCGCTGGGGTTTTCATCATGGCGCAGCAGCAGGGCGCACATCATCGGCGACAGGGTCAGGGCGACGATGCCGGAAATCACCACCGCGCCGGCCAGGGTCAGGGCGAACTCCTTGAACAGCGCCCCGGTGAGCCCCTGCAGGAAGCCGATGGGGGCGTAGACCGCCGCCAGGGTGATGGTCATCGACACCACCGGCATGGCGATTTCCCGGGCGCCTTCGAGGGCCGCGTCCAGCGACGTCTTGCCTTCCTCGATATGGCGGTGGATGTTTTCCACCACCACGATCGCGTCGTCCACCACCAGGCCGATGGCCAGCACCATCGCCAGCAGGGTCAGCAGGTTGATCGAGTAGCCCATCAACTGCATGAAGAACATCACGCCGATCATCGACAGCGGAATGGTGACCACCGGGATCACCACCGAACGCAGTGCGCCGAGGAACAGGAACACCACCACGATCACGATCAGCACGGCTTCGAACAGGGTCTTCACCACCTCGTTGATCGAGGCCTGGATGAACAGCGTGGCATCGTAGGCGATCTCCGACTTGAGGTTGGGCGGCAACTGGGCCTCCAGCTCCGGCATGATCTTGCGCACTTCCTTGATCACGTCCAGCGGGTTGGCGTTGGGGGTTGCCTTGATGCCGATATAGACCGAAGGAATGCCGCCAAAGGAGCTGATGGCGTTGTAGTTCTCCGCGCCCATCTCGACCCGTGCCACGTCGCTGAGCAGCACCCGGCTGTCGCCCTCGGTCCGCAGGGGAATGGCGGCGAAGGCTTCGGCGGATTTCAGTTCGGTGCTGGCGTTGATGCTGGTGACCACGTACTCGCCCTTGATCTCACCGGCCGCGGACAGGAAGTTGTAGCGGCGTACCGCGCTGGTCACGTCGCCGGCGCTCAGGCCGTAGCCGGCGAGCTTGACCGGGTCCAGCCACAGGCGCATGGCGAACACCTGGTTGCCGAGGATCTCGGCCTCGGCCATGCCCGGCAGGGTCGCCAGCTTCGGCTGGATCACCCGCGACAGGTAGTCGGTGATCTGCGGGTTGTTCAACTCCTGGCTGAAGAAGCTGATGTACATCAGCGCCGAGGCGTCGGCGGCTTCCTTGCTCAGCACCGGGTCCTCGGCGTCCTGGGGCAGCTTGTTCTTCACCTCGTTGGCCTTGGCCAACAGCTCGGTGAACAGGCGGTCGCTGTTGGCGCCGATGCGGGCGTAGACCGAGATTACCGAGAAGTTCTGGCGACTGACCGAGGTCATGTAGTCGATGCCCTCGGCACTGGCCAGGCTCTGCTGCATCGGTTGGGTGATATAGCCCTGGATGGTCTCGGCGTTGGCCCCGGGGTAGGCGGTGGTCACCGTGATCAGGGCGTTTTCCATTTGCGGATACTGGCGCAGCGGCAGTTTGCTCCAGGCCTGGAAGCCCAGCAGCACGATCAGCAGGCTGACCACGGTGGCCAGGACCGGACGACGGATGAACGGATCTGTAAAAGCCATGAGGATTCCTTGATCAGTTCGTGCGTGGCTGGCCGCTCTGTTCGGGGGGCAGCATCTTGTCCGGGGTGATGGCGATGTGGGCGCCATGGTCCAGCTTGATCTGCCCGGCGCTCACCACCTGTTCGCCGTTGCTCACGCCCTTGTTGATCAGCACCAGGCCGTTGCGCCGTTCGCCGGTTTCGATGAAACGCCGCTCGGCGACCAGCACCGGCTGGCCCTTGTCGTCTTTTTCCGGGCTGCCATCGGCGGCCTTTTTCTCGGCTACCACGTACAGCGAATTACCGTACAGGGTGTAGGTGATGGCGCTCTCCGGTACCACCACCCGGGGCTGCGGGTCGGGCAGCAGTACCTGCAGGTTGGTGAACATGCCTGGCAGCAGCTTGCCGTCGGGGTTGGCCAGGGTGGCGCGTACTTGCACGTTGCGCGTGGTGTCTTCGACCTTGGGGTTGATGGCGCTGATGGTGGCGCTGAACTGCTCCTCCGGATAGGCGGAGACCATCACGCTGACCGATTGGCCCAGGGCGATTTTCGGCACGGCCTGTTCCGGGACGAAGAAGTCCACGTACAGGCTGCTGAGGTCTTGCAGGGTGGCGATCACCGTGCCGCTGGCGAGGTAGTCGCCGACATCCACATGGCGAATGCCGATGGTGCCGCTGAAGGGCGCGAGCAGGCGTTTTTTCGCCAGTGCCGCCTTGAGCTGATTGACCGTGGCCTTGTTCTTTTGCAGCACCGCCGACAGTCGATCGTATTCACCGCGGGAAATCGCCTGGCTGCCCACCAGTTGGCTGCCGCGGCCGAAGTCCAGCCGGGACAGGCCCAGGTCGGCCTGGGCGGTTTCCAGCAGGGCGCTTTCCACGTCGCTGTCGAGTTGCAGCAAGGGCTGCCCGGCCGTGACCTTCTGCCCGGACTCGAACTGCAGCTCCTTGACGGTCCCGGCTACTTCCAGGCTGAGGTTGACCCCCTGCAGGGCCTTGAGGGTGCCGACCGTGGGCAGGCGGGTTTGCCACGGTTGTTCGCGAGCCGTGGCCACGGCCACGCTGATCGGCGGCTTGGGCACCGAGAAGAGCTTGACCTGCTGATAGATGGAGAAGGCCTTGTAGCCTGCCAGCAACAGCACGATCAGCAGGACGACACCCAACATGATAAACATGCGGCGACGCAGCATATTCCGGTTCCTTGGAAAACGAAGCTGGGAAAACCAAGCTGATTGCCGAAGACATTACTCCGACTTTCCGGGGGCTTCCAGATGACAATCCGGTCATCCAGAGTCCTGTTTTCCAATCCTGTGCGGCGGCGAAAACTAGACCAGGTGCAAATGGTTGTCCCAGAGCCCTGCCGGCAAATCCAGGGGTTTTGCCACCAGTTGTTTCTGGCGACAGTCATAGAAGCGGCAACGCCCCTGGCCCGAGGTCACGACAAAACCATCCGCCACCGCACCGACCCCGGCACAGTCCGGCAAGGGCGCGTCCAGGCGCACTTCGGCGCTGTCCAGGTCCCAGATGAAAAAGCGGTTGCCGCGCGGGGCGGTGAGGGCCACCAGGCGCAGTTCGCTGTGCACCGCGACGCTGGCGGTGTAATGCCCCATCGCCTGCAACTGGTGCTCGGCCACCGGGAAGGCCTGGAACGGTTGCCCCGGGCGCTTGATCGCCAGCAGTTGCGACGACTCATGGGCATCGCCCATGAACTGCTGGCCGGTGACGATGGTGCCGTCGCCGGCGATGCCCATGTGGCGCACGCTGTTCATCTGCTGGGCCAGGGTTTCCTTGCTCAGCAGGCTGCCGTCGCGCTGCATCAGCACCAGGCTCGGCTCCATGGCGTCAAGGTTCATCTCGACGCGGCTTTCCGCTTCGGTGCGAATCCCGCCGTTGGCCACCACCAGGGTTTCGCCGTCCGGCATCCATGACACCTGGTGCGGGCCGATGCCGTGGGTCGGGATCTCGCCGCTGTGCACCAGGCGTTCGCCCTCGAACCGGTACACCCCGAGCAGGCCACGACCCGGATCGCTTGTGTCGTTCTCGGTGGCGTACAGCCAGTCGCCGCTCTTGTGGATCACCGCGTGGCCATAGAAGTGCCGGTTCGGCTGCGAGGCCAGGGTTTGCAGGAGGGTGCCGTCGCGCAGGTCGATCAGGTAGCTTTCGGTGCCCGGGCGACGGGCGACGAACAGGGTGATCGGCAGCGTCGGGTGGTTGACGATGTCATGGCAGCGTTGGCCAACCCGGGTGGCGAACACTTGCGTGCCGTCCAGGCGATAGCCGACGGCGAAGTGCTTGCCGTCGCCGTCATCGCGCGCCGAGAGCAGCAGCGGGCCTTGGTCCTTGTGCTTGAACAGCGTCCAGCCACCCAGCGTGACGGCGCTCAGCAGCAGGCTGCCGAGTGCCAGAGCCTGACGTCGCAGCATGATCAGTCACCGTCGTTGGCGTTGAAGCCCAGTTGGATGCCCAGCGCCTTGGCCAGTTCGCCTTCGTGCAGGCGGTGGACGACGTTGAGGCTGTCGTAGATATCGTTCAGTTGCTGGCGGCCGGCGTCGTCGGCCAGCAGCTCGGTCAGCGAACGCTGGGTGCTGGCGAACAGCTTCAGCGAGGCGGTGTAGGCGGCGTCGATCTTGTCGGCCAGCGGCTTCTGCTCGGCCGGCAACAGGCCGCGCAGGCCCTTGTTGTCGACCCCGGCCCAGACGGTCTGGGCCGCGGCGAGGCTGGCTTCCAGGCTCTGCATGGACGACTGGCTGCGCCAGGCGTCGGCCTGGAACGGCTGTGGAATGCCCTTGCTCTGACGGCCCATCGGCGTGCCGAGCTTCTTCTTCAGGGTATCCAGCGCAGTGACCTGGACCCGCAGCAGGTCGGCGATGGCCTCATGGGAATCGGCGTAGCGCTGGTTGGGGAACTTGCTCATCTGCGCGAGCATGCCGTCGCTGGTGTTCCAGCGCGACAGGATCTCTTCGGCGAGCTGCTTCTGGCGTTCGCCAATGGCGCTCAGCAGCGGGCAGTAGCGGGCTTTCTGCTCGCTGTTTGCCATGTCGATCTTGCTGTCGAACAGGATGTATTCGTAGGCGGAGAGGCCTTGCACCACGACGCTGGACTTGGCCAGGGCGGCGGCGTCGATCTGCGGCGTGGCGCTGACCAGCTGTTCGACCTGACGGCCGACCAGGTTCTTCTTGTCCGGCCAGAACTGCACTTGCCAGGAGCGGTTGCCCTCGGCCAGCGGCCCGATCAGCAAGGGTTGCAGTTCGGCCCAGGCTTTCTGCGCGTGCAGGAAGTCGGCACGGGCGGTGTCCAGGCTTTGCTTGCCTTCGCAGAAGGCCAGGGCGCTGATCGCCAGCTGGCGGTCGGCTTCGACCCAGCGGCTGTAGGTCGGCAGGATCACCTGTTTGGCGATGGACGCCGAGGTCACGGCTTGTGGGTCCTGCGGCGAGCAGGCGCCCAGGGCGAGCGCGGCAAGGCTGGTGAACAACAGCTTGGGACGGAACATGTTCGGGCTCCCGTTTCTTGTAAGAAGGCGTTAAAGAGAATTCAGGAATGCCAGCAACGCAGCGCGCTGTTCGGCATTGAAGGATAAAACCTGTCGCTGCGCCGCCTGGGCCTCGCCGCCGTGCCAGAGCACGGCTTCGAGCAGGTTGCGGGCGCGACCGTCATGCAGGAACTGGGTGTGGCCGCTGACCGTTTCCGTCAGGCCGATCCCCCACAACGGCGGCGTGCGCCAGTCGCGGCCGCCGGCCTGGAATTCGCTGCGGTGGTCGGCCAGGCCTTCGCCCATGTCGTGCAGCAGCAGGTCGCTGTAGGGGCGGATCACTTGATTGGCCAGCTCGGGTTCTGCGGCGTCGGCGGCGGTGGTGAACCGGGGGGTATGACAGGACTGGCAGCCGGCCTGGTAGAACAGGTTCTTGCCGGCCAGCACCTGTGGCGAGCCAACCTCGCGCCGCGCCGGTACCCCGAGGTTGCGGCTGTAGAACAGCACCAGGCGCAGGATGTTGTCGCTGACTTCCGGTTCGCCATCCGGCCCGTTGCCGTTGGGGGCTTGCTTGCAGGCGGTCTGGGCGTCGGTGCAGTCATCGAAGGGTCTCAGGCTGGTGGTCAGGCCCATATCACCAGAGAACGCGTGAACATTTTGTTGATTGAGGTTGGGTTGTCCGGCTTTCCAGCCAAAACGCCCGAGTACGGTCTTTTGCTGGGCATCGTCCCAGACCCGGTTCGGCCGTCCGGCAATGCCATTGCCAGCCTTGGCTTGCGCTTGGGCATTGGCCAGGATCGCCGCCTCGGGGATGGCTTCGAGCAGGCCCAGGCCGATCATCGGCGGCGCCACGCGGGCCGAGAAGCGGGTGTCGGGATGCATCGGGCCATAACCGAGCTGGGTGATCTGCAGCTTCGGCTTGCGCAGTTCGACTTCGCTGCCGTCCTTGAAGCGCACGGTCAGCGGCTCGTACTCGACCCGCACCTTGCCTTCCGGGGCGACGCTAGGCACCGCCATGTCCTGGAACTGCCCGCCATACACCGGCTCGGGCACTATGCCCAGCTGCTCGATGACCTTGGCGTAGGTCGGCTCATTGGGGATCGACAGGCGCACCAGCATCGACACGGCGTTGTCCGAGTCGGGCGTCGGCGGGTGGCCGCGGCCGTCCTTGATATGGCAGTTCTGGCAGCCGTTGGTGTTGAACAGCGGGCCCAGGCCATCGCGGGCGGTAGTGGTCGAGGGGGCGATCACCCAGGGGCTGCGGAAGAAACTGTTGCCGACGCTGAAGTCCAGGCGCCGGGTTGGCGACAGGTTGGCCGACGGCATGGAAAAGGCATTCTGGTCGCTCTTGCGCACGGTCGCTTCACCGCCGGAACGCGCTTCGCCCGGCTCGGCCTGGGTAAAACGCGGGGCGTCATCGCAGGCACTCAGGCTCAAGGCCATGAACAGCGCAGACCAGCGAAGCAGCGACAGGGGCATCGGATATCCTGCAGGACGAGCAAAACAAGGGCGCAAAGTCTAACAGGGCAGGGGAGTTTGAATAAGAGGAATTATCGTTCCGCTTGACGTGGGACAACGCAAGCGAAGCCTGCCTGTCCCTGTCCCCCGGCTCTGGTCTGGTCCTGTAGCCGCTGCCGCAGGCTGCGATCGCCACCGAAGGGGGCGCAGGGTTTCAAGATCGCTGAAGGCCTGCGGCCTTATCGCAGCCTGCGGCAGCGGCTACAGGGGCCGCGTCATAGACAGGCACAAAAAAGGCGACCCGAAGGTCGCCTTTTCATTCCCGCAACAGTGATCAGAACTCGTGATCGGCGCTGTCCGGGTTCAGGTCGCTGATACCCAGCTTGCCCGCGGCCTGTTCGATCGAACCGGTCTGCTTGACCAGCGCGGCGATGGCGTCACGCACGATCTGGTTGCCCGCGTCGTTACCGGCGGCGATCAACTGGTCGTAGTGCTCACCCTTGTTGGCGTGATCGACCATGACCTGGATCTTGGCTTCGGTGGCGGCCAGGTCGGCCTTCAATGCGGTGTCGGCGGCCGGGTCGATTTTCGCCACCAGCGACGACAGGCTGGCGCCGGTCAGCTTGGTGCCGTCGACGCGGGTGTATTCGCCCAGGTACACGTTGCGGATGCCCTTGGCATCGTAGAAGTGCGAATTGTGGGTGTTGTCGCTGAAGCAGTCCTGTTCGTCTTCAGGGGAGTTGGCTTCCAGGGACACCTTCATGCGCTCGCCCGCCAGTTCGCCCAGGGACAGGCTGCCCATGCCGAACAGCATTTTGCGCAGGCCGCTTTCAGCCGGTTCCGCTTCCAGGGTGGCGCGGTAGTTGTCGGCCACGTTCGGCTTCCAGTTGCCGACCATTTCTTCCAGGTCGTTGACCAGCAGTTGGGTCACGGCTTTCAGGTAGGCACGGCGACGGTCGTTGTGGCCGCCGGTGGCGCCGGCGCCTTCCAGGTAGTCGGAAGCCGGACGGTTACCGGCGCCAGGGCCGGTGCCGTTCAGGTCCTGGCCCCAGAGCAGGAACTCGATGGCGTGGTAGCCGGTGGCGACGTTGGCCTCGGAACCGCCCAGCTCGTTGAGGCTGGCGAGTTTTTCCGGGGTGATGTCCTTCACGTCGACCTTGTCTTCGCCGACCTGGACTTCAGTGTTGGCGATGATGTTGGCGGTGGCGCCCGGGTTACCCAGCGCGTGCTCGTAGGACTTGTCGACGTAATCGATCAGACCTTCGTCCAGCGGCCAGGAGTTCACCTGGCCTTCCCAGTCGTCGACGATGGTGTTGCCGAAGCGGAACACTTCGCTCTGCAGGTAAGGCACGCGAGCCGCGACCCAGGCAGCCTTGGCGGCTTTCAGGGTGTCGGCGTTGGGCTTGGCGAGGAAGGCGTCGATCGCGGTCTGCAGGGTCTTCGCGGTGGATTCGGCATCGCTGTACACGGCGAAGACCATGTCGGCGTAATGCGCGACGACCGCCTTGGCTGCCGCTTCATCGACCTTGCCGGCCGCAGGAGCGGTGGCCGGGGCTGCGGTGCTGGCGGCTGGGGTAGCGGCTTGCGGCGCGGCAGCCTGGTCTTTGCCTTCGCCGCAACCGGCGAGGGAAATAGCGATGGCCAACAGACTGGCGGTAGCCAGAGGCATACGAATCATGGCGAACATCCTGCTTCGAGAGAGGGGTGGAGTGGCGCGGGAGATGCGCAAAACTGCGACATAATGCGAAAGATTTGCATTATGTGTAAAGGGTTGTGGTTGTAAATATTTCCTATTCAGGAAGCGATTGCGCTGGATCAGGCTTATGCGCGCAATCGGGTCTTCAGAGGATGGCCGCGTTACTGCGCTGGGCCTGTTTCAGGTAGGCGCTCAGCTCCCGTGCCGGCAGGGGTTTGCTGTAGTGATAACCCTGACCTTCGTGGCAGCCTTCGGAGATGATGTAGGCCTCTTGCTCGGCGGTTTCCACGCCCTCGGCGATCACCTGCATGCCCAGGCTTTTGCCCAGCTGGATGATCGCCCGCACGATGGTCGCATCGTCGTCGTCATCCAGCAGGTCCTGGACGAAGCTCTTGTCGATCTTGATCTTGTCCAGCGGCAGGCTCTTGAGGTAGCTCAGGGACGAGTAGCCGGTACCGAAGTCGTCGATGGCGATCAGCGCCCCCGAGCGGCGCAGGCTCAACAGGTGCTGGGCGGCGGTGCTGATGTCTTCCATCAGGCCGGTTTCGGTGACTTCCAGCTCCAGGCTGCGCGGCGGCAGGCGATAGATCTGCAGCAGGTTGTTGACCACCCGCGGCAGCTCGGCGTGGTGCAGTTGCACGGTGGACAGGTTGACCGCCATGCGCAGGTCGCTGAAGCCCAGGTCATGCCATTCGCGCAGTTGGCGGCAGGCCTGGTCCAGCACCCATTCGCCGATGGCGATGATGGTGCCGTTCTGCTCGGCCAGGGGAATGAACAGGTCCGGCGGGACGAAGCCGTGTTCCGGATGCTGCCAGCGCAGCAACGCCTCGACCCCGACCACACGATGATCGCGGTAGCTGATCTGCGGCTGGTAGACCAGGTGGAACTGCTCGCGGCTCAGGGCTTCGCGCAGGTCTTTTTCCAGTTCGCGGCGCCGGCGCATCTCGCTGTCGACGCTGGCGATATAGAACTGATAACGGTTGCGCGACCGGCTCTTGGCCAGGGTCATGGTCTGCTCGGCTTTCTGCAGCAGCTTCTCGGTGCTGTCGCCGTCTTCCGGGAACAGGGTGATGCCGATGGTGGCGCGCAGGCGGATTTCCTGGTGATCGAGGGCGAACGGTGCTTCCAGGTCGTCGAGAATGCTCTGCGCCAGTTCGGCGGCTTCGTAGGGTTGTTCGATATCGGCCTGGACCAGGGCGAACTGGTCGCCGCCAAGGCGGGCGAGGGCGCCCAGGCGACCACTGTGGGCCCGCAGGCGATCGGCCAGGGCCAGCAGCAACTGGTCGCCGGTCTGGTAGCTGAACTGTTCGTTGATGCCCTTGAAGTCGTCGAGGCCGACACAGAGCACCGCGACCCGGCGTTGCAGGCGGCCGGCGTCGATCAGGATCTTGTCCAGTTGCTGCTGCAACTGCTGGCGGTTGGGCAGGCCGGTGAGGAAGTCGTACTGGGCCATGCGCAACAGGCTGTTTTCCGCTTCATGGCGCAGGTGCGTGTTGCGTTCGATCGATGCCAGCAACTGGTTGGCGGTATTGATCCAGATCCCCAGCTCGTTTCGCTCGTGGCCCTTGAGCAACGGGATCTGATGTTCGCTGGGGCGGTCCGGATTGATGGTGGTCAGGTGCTCGATGATCCGCGACAGCGGCTTGGTCAGCAGCCAGTGGTAAACCAGGTACAGCACCAGGCCCATGGCCAGGGCGCGCAGTACGCCGGAAATGAAAATGATCACCGAGCTGACGATAAATCCCTGGCCGTAGGTGGCCGTATCGAGGGTGATGCTCAGGTCGCCGTAGTATTCGCTGTAGGGCCCGCGACCCACCAGTTGGGTGGTGAAGGTGCGCTCCTTGCCGAGGATCAGATCGGTCAGCCAGCGGCTGGGGGAATTCTGCAACTCACGGGTTTTTTCCGCGAGCATGGTTTCGTTGGGATGGCCAATGGAGGCCATGCGCACAGCATCATCCTGGAACAGGCCTTCGATGACTTGCATGCCCATTTCGCGGTCCAGGCTGTAGACGGCCTGGGTCGAGGGGTCGCGAAACATGTCGAGAATGCGCTGGGCATCATTAGCGACCGCCTGCCGAGTCTTATAAGCATCGAAGACGATTTGTGCGCAGCTCAGCACTACGCCCACTATCAGTGCCGACAGCAGCACAACCCGGAGCAACTTCACCGACAAGCTGTTTTTGAGTTCCAGCTTCAAAGGGTTATTCCTTGTTCCGTGCGGGTAGCGTCAAGTTGCCATGAGTATTGGCAATCCCGTGATGGCAGTCAAAGGGACAATCAGGCCCAGGATATTTCACCTGTAGGTTTGGTTGGAATGCCGGGAGCCAGCATATCCGCGCTTATCGGTTATATGTCGGTAGCCAAGCCTTGCAACTTGAGGGACGGCGGAGATTTTTTAGCTGAATAGAGAGGTTAGTCCGCCGGGCTGGCGCGGCAAACCTGGCCCTTGCCGGTAAAACGAAAAAACCCGGCAATGCCGGGTTTTTTTGACTGCAAACGGGCTTAGGCGACGAAGGTCTTGCCTTCGAACTGCTCGGCCACGAATTTCCAGTTGACCAGGTTCCAGAACGCTTCGACGTACTTTGGACGCAGGTTGCGGTAGTCGATGTAGTAAGCGTGTTCCCAGACGTCGCAGGTCAGCAGCGGGGTGTCGCCGCTGGTCAGCGGGTTGCCGGCGCCGATGGTGCTGGCCAGGGCCAGGGAACCGTCAGCCTTTTTCACCAGCCAGCCCCAACCGGAACCGAAGGTGCCGACGGAAGTCTTGGTGAATTCTTCTTTGAACTTGTCGAACGAACCGAAAGCGGCGTTGATGGCTTCAGCCAGAGCGCCGGTTGGTTGACCGCCGGCGTTTGGTGCCAGGCAGTTCCAGTAGAAAGTGTGGTTCCAGACCTGAGCGGCGTTGTTGAAGATACCGCCCGAGGAAGACTTGACGATCTCTTCCAGGGTCTTGCCTTCGAACTCGGTGCCTGGCACCAGGTTGTTCAGGTTCACGACATAGGTGTTGTGGTGCTTGTCGTGGTGGTATTCCAGGGTTTCCTTGGAAATGTGCGGCTGCAGGGCATCGTGTGCGTAAGGCAGCGGCGGCAATTCGAAAGCCATGATGATTCTCCTAATCAGGTCAGTTGCGGTGAGCGCAAGGCCGATCACGGGCGGCCAGACAAGCGCCGGGGAGTTTGTACTCTTTGCGGCGCAGGGTTCGGATCATAGCACCGGGGGTGCGGCTTAACCACGCAACAACTGTGTGGGATAGAGGTTCCAGAGCCTTTTGGAATAAATCACCCGGCGGTCATCAACTGAACCGCGACACTGAACATCATCACCGCTACCAGCAGGTCGAGAATGCGCCAGGTGCTCGGCCGGGCCAGCCACGGAGCCAGCCATGCGGCGCCGAGGGCCAGGGTGAAAAACCACAGCAGCGAAGCGCTGGCCGCGCCGACCACATAGGCGCCGGGTTCGGTCTGTTGCGCCCCCAGCGAGCCGATCAGCAACACCGTGTCCAGGTACACATGGGGGTTGAGCAGGGTCACCGCCAGCGCACTGAGCAGTACCGCGCGCAACGAGCGCACGGTCTGGTTCTCGCCCTGTTGCAGGCTCTGTCTGGAACAGGCGCGACGCAGGGCCTGGCTGCCGTACCAGATCAGGAACGCGGCGCCGCCCCAGCGGGCAACCGCCAGCAGTGTCGGGCTCTGCGCCAGCACCGTGGCCAGGCCGAATACCCCGGCCGCCACCAGCAACGCATCGCAGGTCACGCACAGCACGGCCACCGGCAGGTGGTGTTCGCGCCGCAGGCTCTGGGCCAGGACAAACGCATTCTGGCTGCCGATCGCCATGATCAGCCCGGCCGCCACCAGCAGCCCGTTAACGTAGCTCTGCCACATAGCCTTTACTCCTTGCCCGCCGCCAGTTGCCGCAGCACGCCCATGGCGCGCTCGGCATCGGCCTTAGCGACAAACAGATGATCGTGGTAGTAGCCGGCGATCACGTTGCAGCTGATCCCGGCCTTGCCCAGGGCGCTGGCGAACGCGGCGGTCAGGCCGACGGCTTCCAGGGCCGAATGCACGTTCAGGGTGATCCAGGCCGCGACGTAATCGAAACCCAGCCCCAGGCGTTCGGCCTGCTGGCGCTCAAGGATCACCGTGAGTCCTTCCTGCTCGCGAAAGCTGCCCAGTACGTCGCTACCTTCGAGCAGCGCGCGATCGGCGATGGAGCAGAGCACGTAGTCGCCGTGGTTGAGCTGCGGGCTCATGCTGCGCAGCAGGGTATCGAGGGAGGTTTCGCCAGCCATGAAAAAGGTCCTTGAACGAGAAAGCATGCTGGCTATTCTCCGGTTGCAGGCTGTATAAGAAAAACCAATATTACTGATCGCTCATTAGGAAAACTGATGTTCGACTATAAATTGCTGTCCGCCCTGGCCGCGGTCATCGAACAGGCCGGATTCGAGCGTGCCGCGCAGGTGCTGGGGTTGTCGCAGTCGGCCATTTCCCAGCGGATCAAGCTGCTCGAGGCGCGGATCGGCCAGCCGGTGCTGGTGCGGGTCACGCCGCCGGCGCCGACGGAAATCGGCCGGCGCCTGCTCAACCATGTGCAGCAGGTACGCCTGCTCGAACGCGACCTGCAGAGTCAGGTGCCGGCCCTGGACGAGGAAGGCCTGCCGGAGCGTCTGCGCATCGCCCTCAACGCCGACAGCCTGGCCACCTGGTGGGCCGAGGCGGTGGGCGACTTCTGTGCCGAGCAGCACTTGCTCCTCGACCTGATCGTCGAAGACCAGACCGTGGGCCTCAAGCGCATGCGCGCCGGCGAAGTGGCGGCCTGTGTCTGCGCCAGCGAGCGGCCGGTGGCGGGCGCCCGCAGTGTGCTGCTGGGCGCCATGCGCTACCGTGCCCTGGCCAGCCCGGCCTTCCTTGCGCGGCATTTTCCGCAAGGCGTGCAAGCCGAGCGCCTGGCTCGCACGCCAGCCCTGGTGTTCGGCCCGGACGATTTCCTGCAGCACCGCTACCTGGCGGCGCTGGGGGTCGATGGCGGGTTCGAGCATCACCTGTGTCCCTCGTCCGAGGGCTTCATCCGCTTGACCGAGGCCGGCCTGGGCTGGGGGCTGGTGCCCGAATTGCAGGTGCGCGACCAGTTGGCGCGGGGGGTGTTGGTGGAGCTTTTGCCAGATAAGCCGATCGATGTGCCGCTGTACTGGCATCATTGGCGCAATGGTGGCCAACTGCTGGGCCTGCTCACCGAGCACCTGGCGCGTTCTTCGGCGCAATGGCTGGTGCCCTTGGAGCAGCCATAAGCGTCAAGCGACAAGCTCCAAGTGGGCAGCTTGCGCTTTGGTTTTCAACTTGCAGCTTGCAGCTTGTAGCTCGTCACTGCGTTTTTTTAGGAGCAAGTCATGAAAATTCTGGTCACCGGCGCAAGCGGCTTCATTGGTGGACGCTTCGCGCGTTTTGCCCTTGAGCAGGACCTGGATGTACGGGTCAACGGGCGTCGGGCCGAAGGTGTGGAGCATCTGGTGCGGCGCGGGGCCGAGTTCGTCCAGGGCGACTTGAGCGACGCGGACCTGGTGCGCGACCTGTGTCGCGACGTCGATGCGGTGGTGCATTGCGCGGGGGCGGTGGGGCTCTGGGGGCGCTATCAGGATTTTCATCAGGGCAACGTGCTGGTCACCGAAAACGTGGTCGAAGCCTGCCTCAAGCGCCATGTCCGGCGCCTGGTGCATCTGTCGTCGCCGTCGATCTATTTCGACGGTCGCGACCATCTGGGCCTGACCGAGGAGCAGGTGCCCAAGCGCTTCAAGCACCCTTATGCCGCCACCAAATACCTGGCGGAGCAGAAGGTGTTCGGCGCCCAGGAGTTCGGCCTGGAGGTGCTGGCGCTGCGCCCGCGTTTTGTCACCGGTGCCGGCGACATGAGCATTTTCCCGCGCCTGTTGAAGATGCAGCGCAAGGGCCGTCTGGCGATCATCGGCAACGGCCTGAACAAGGTCGACTTCACCAGTGTGCAGAACCTCAACGAAGCGCTGCTTAGCAGTCTGCTGGCCAGCGGCTCGGCCCTGGGCAAGGCCTACAACATCAGTAACGGCGCGCCCGTGCCGTTGTGGGACGTGGTGAACTACGTGATGCGCCAGATGGGCGTGCCGCAGGTCACGCGCTACCGCTCCTTTGGCCTGGCCTACAGCGTGGCGGCCCTCAATGAAGGCTTCTGCAAGCTCTGGCCGGGCCGTCCGGAGCCGACCCTGTCGCGCCTGGGCATGCAGGTGATGAACAAGAACTTCACCCTGGATATCAGCCGCGCCCGCCATTATCTGGATTACGAACCTAAGGTCAGCCTGTGGACGGCCCTGGATGAATTCTGCGGCTGGTGGAAGGCCCAGGACATACGCTGAAAATAAACACTGAACCGAGTTCGGGGTTCAGGGTCGATGAGGGCGGCGGGTTAGCGGTTTATACTCGCCGCATTCAGCTATCACCGCGGTTTAGAAAGGTTGCCCCATGCGTAACGATGCCAACGACGACTTCGACGATGTTCCAAGCCTGCGTGCCGATACCCTCGACGATGATTTCCCGACCACCGCCGCGGGCCGCGCGCGTACTTCGGTGCATTCGCGCAGCGTGCCGGCCGCCAAGGTCAAGACCCCGAATGCCGGGCCGCTCTGGGCGCTGGTCGGCGCCTTGTTCTTCGCCTTTATCGGCCTGGCCTGGTGGAGCTTCCAGCAGATCTCGCTGATGGAGCAGCAACTGGTCGCCACCCAGGAAAGTTTCGCCCGCATCAGCGAAGAAGCGGCGGGGCGCCTGCAGGATATTTCCGGCAAGGTGGTGGCCAGCCAGTCCAGCGTCAACAGCGACAGCGAAGCCTTGAAGTTGCAGATCAAGCAGCTGGAAAGCCGTCTGCAGGACCAGGGCAAGCAGCAAGGCGTGGCCGGGCAGGCCACGGACCTGGACAAGCGCCTGGCCCAGATGACCGCGCAGGCCACCGAGCAGCAGGCGGCCAATACCCAGTTGCAGGCACAGGTGAAAACCTTGGGCAGCGAACTGGCCGCCCTGAAAAGCGCGCCTGCCGACACCAGCAAGGTCGATGCCCAGTTCAAGGGCCTGAACGCCGAGATCGCGGCCTTGAAGAAACAGGGCAACCCGAGCGCCGCCATCGAGCGTCTGGAACAGGACATCATCGTGCTCAAGAGTCAGCAGGACAATCGTCCCGCCGCGGCCCAGGGCGGCACCAACACCGCCGAGTTCGATGCTTTCCGCGGTCAGGTCACTCGCAACATCAATACCCTGCAGAGCCAGATCCAGAACCTGCAGCAGCAGCTCAATACCCGCCCCTGACCCTGGCGACCTTCCCGTGCGTGGCGTGGGAAGGTCGCGGTTTTGTCTCTCGCCTCCCTGCTTCGCTGAATACTCGACCATATCCCGCAGCCGTCTACGCTCTTGAAACACCAACAAGAACGAGGGACGCGCAATGAGGGGATTGCTTAGAGCCACGGTGCTGGGAGGGTTGCTGATGTTCTGCGCCAGCCAGGTCCAGGCGGCGGACGATGCCACGGCGGCCAAGGCCCTGCTGGAGAAGGCCCTGGCCTATTACCACGACCACGGTGACAAGGCCTTCGCCGCGTTCAGCCGCCAGGGCGAGTTCGTCGACAAGGACCGTTACGTGTTTGTGGTCGACACCCAGGGGGTGATGCTGGCCAGTGGCGGGCCGTCGTCGGCGCTGATCGGCCGCGATGTTTCCGAGGTGCTTGGGCCGGATCTGCAAAAGGCCTTCAAGGACGCGCTGAAGATTCCCGAGGGCAATGGCATCCAGCAAGCCGAATACCGCTGGCAGAACTGGGCCGACGGCAAGGTCGAGCGCAAGCATGTGTATTACCAGCGGGTCGGCGAGCGGATCCTGGCGGTCGGCTATTACCTGCCACGGGCTTCCGCCGAGCAGGCCAAAGCCTTGCTGGACAAGGCGGCGACCGAACTGGTCAAGGATGAGAAGGGCACGCTGACAGCGATCAACTCGCTCAAGGGCGGCTTCCTGCAGGACGACCTGTATGTGTTCGTGGTCGACCTGGACAACCAGCGCTACGTGGCCCACGGCACCAATCTGCGGCTGATCAATACCGACTTCGGCAAGGTCAAGGACCCGGACGGCAAACCGGTGGGCGAGCCGATCCTGGCGCTGATGGCCACCCAGGAGCAGGGCGAGTATGAGTACCGCTGGAAGAACCCGGTGACGGCCAAGGTGGAAGACAAGCACGCCTACCTGCGCAAGGTCGGGCACTTCCTGGTGGCGGTGGGGTACTACAGCCCGTAAAGGTCGGTCGCCAGCCAGCTCGCCTGTGGAAGAGCTGGCTGGCGATGCCGTTATTTGACCTTGTCTTCGCGCCCGCGCAGCAGCGCGTTGGGCATGGCCAGCGCCGCCGCCAAGCCGAGCAACGACACCGCCGCACTGACCATCAGCAAGTGTTTGAAGGTCAGCAGCAACTCAGCCCGCAAGGCTCCCTGTTCCGGACCCGGCGCGGCGTTCAGGCCGTCGAGCAGCACATTGCCCGAGTGGCCTTCGCCGATCAGCGCCGAGCCGCTCAACTGGGCGAAGCTGGAATCCTGCAACAGCGCCAGCAACAGCGCCGACATCAAGGCCACGCCCACCGCACCGCCCAGGGAGCGGAACAGGTTGGTGGTGCTGGTGGCGACGCCGATGTCCCGTTGTTCCACCGAGTTCTGGCTGCCCACCAGCGACGTCGGGAACTGCATGCCCGAGGCAATCCCGCTGAACAACATGAACACACTGCTCAGCAGCACCGCCTGGGGCGGGCTGAAGGCCATGCCGAGAACGGTCAGTGGCATCAGCAGGGCGCCACCGAGGATCATCGGCTTGTAGCGGCCGGTCACCGAGGTCATGCGCCCGGCGAAGTAGGCGCCCATCGGCAGGCCGATGGCCAGCGGCAGCAGGTGCAATGCCGCGCTGTCGGCACCGGCGCCGGTGACGCTCTGAAAGCGCAACGGCATCAGCACCGTCAGCGAGATGGCCTGGAAGCTGGTGAAGAACACCGTGCACCAGCACAACATGGCGTTGCGGTTGGCGAACAGGTGCATGGGCAGCAGCGGCTCTTCCGTGCGCCGTTCATGCCAGGCGAACAGGGCCAGGGCGACGACGGCACACGTCAGCAGGCCCAGCACTTCGCTGCTGCGCCAGGCGTGGCCCTGGCCGAAATGGGTGATCGACAGCAGCAGGGCCGTCAGGCCGATGATCATCAGCAGCGTGCCGAGGTAGTCGATGATCGGTTTGCGCTGCGGAATCGGCAGCCCGCGCAGATTGCGTCTGGCCACCAGCCAGGCGCCCAGGCCCAGGGGCAGGTTGATCAGGAACACCCAGCGCCAGGACAGGTATTCGGTCATGTAGCCGCCGAGCACCGGGCCGGCGACGCTGGCCGCCGCGTACATGCTGCTGAAATAGCCCTGGTAACGCCCGCGCTCGCGGGGCGGCACGATGTCGCCGATGATCGCCTGGCTGACCGAAATCATCCCGCCGGCGCCGATGCCCTGGAAGATCCGCGCCAGGACCAGCTGTTCCATGTTCTGCGCCATGCCGCAGAACAGCGACGCCAGGGTGAACAGGCCCATGCCGAACAGCATCAGCTTGCGCCGCCCGTAGAGGTCGCCGAGCTTGCCGTAGATCGGCACCGCCACGGTCATGGCCACCATGTAGCCGGAAATCACCCAGGCCAGCAGGCTGACGTCCTTGAATTGCGCGGAGATGGCGGGCATGGAGACCGCGACTATGGTCTGGTCCAGGGCGCCGAGGAAGATCGCCAGCATCAGGGCGATCAGTACGCTGCGAAGAGCCGGTTTGGGCTGGCCAGGCTGGTTGGGATTGGACACGAAA
Organism: Pseudomonas sp. FW305-25; assembly: GCF_017351415.1. Lineage (NCBI taxonomy): Bacteria > Pseudomonadati > Pseudomonadota > Gammaproteobacteria > Pseudomonadales > Pseudomonadaceae > Pseudomonas > Pseudomonas sp. FW305-25. The sequence goes on from NZ_JACNDE010000009.1 coordinate 195,914, forward strand.
TAACCTGCGGGCAGTGATTGACCCGCAGGGTGCAAGGCGAGCGGGAATGCTCGCCAGTGTACTCGATAGGCTCCTACTCGATAGCCTCGTAAGGAAGGCCGACGTAATTTTCCGCGATGGTTTTGCGCCCGGCCTCGGAGTCGACGAAGTACGCCAGCTCCGACTCGGCGATGCGCTGGCTGAAGTCGTCGGAGTCGGGGAAACGGTGCAGCATCGCGGTCATCCACCAGGAGAAACGCTCGGCCTTCCAGATCCGCCGCAGGCAGATTTGCGAATACTTCTGCAGCAGGTCGGTGCGCTGCTCGCGGTAGACCTTGAGCAGGATGTTGAACAGCGTGCTGACATCGCTGGCGGCCAGGTTCAGGCCCTTGGCCCCGGTGGGGGGCACTATGTGCGCGGCGTCGCCGACCAGGAACAGCCGTCCGTATTGCATCGGCTCGACCACGAAGCTGCGCAGCGGCGCGATGCTTTTCTCGATCGACGGCCCGGTCACCAGGCGTTCGGCCAGCTCCTCGGGCAGGCGCCTCTTGAGCTCGTCCCAGAAACGTTGATCGGACCAGTCGGCGACATTTTCCTCTGCCGGTACTTGCAGGTAGTAGCGGGTGCGGGTGGTCGACCGCATGCTGCACAGGGCAAAGCCGCGTTCGTGGCGGGCGTAGACCAGTTCGTCGTGGACCGGTGGGGTGTCGGCGAGAATGCCGAGCCAGCCGAACGGATAGACGCGTTCGAACACCTTGAGCCTGTCGGCCGGGATCGACTGCCGGGCGACCCCGTGGAACCCGTCGCAGCCGGCGATGTAGTCGCAGTCCAGGCGATGGGGCTCGCCCTGGTAATCGAAGGTCAGGTAGGGCTGGTCGCTGTGCATGTCGTGGGGGCGCACGTTGTCGGCCTGGTACAGGGTCCGGGCGCCGACGGCCTGGCGGGCCTGCATCAGGTCGCGGGTGACTTCGGTCTGGCCGTAGATCGTCACGCTCTTGCCGCCAGTGAGGGCGTGCAGGTCGATGGCCACCCGACGGCCGTCGAGGGCCAGTTCGAAGCCGCCGTGCACCAGGCCTTCGGCGTCCATGCGCTGGCTGACCCCGGCCTGGCGCAGCAGGTCGACCATGCCTTGTTCCAGTACCCCGGCGCGGATGCGCCCGAGTACATAATCCGGGGTTTGTCGTTCGAGGATCAGGGTATCGATGCCGGCCTTGTGCAGCAGTTGGCCGAGCAGCAGTCCGGAGGGGCCGGCGCCAATGATGGCGACTTGAGTTTTCAGGGTTTTCATTGTTTTTATGACTCGCAAGCTTCACGCGAACAGGTTCGCTGACTGATTTTTATGTTTCGAGTGCCTGCATTTTTCACTTGTGATGCTGTCAGTTGAAGGTGAAAACTGAGCCGATACCTGTTCATTTCACCAATCGGTGCGATTATCGCCCGTCACCCAGAGGCCTGGATTGCAGTTATGAATAAGCCTGCCTTGCCTTCAATTCCGGTGTTCAAACTCTATGGGGAAAGCCTGGATTGGCCGACACCGGACCTGCTGCACTGCGAAACCATTTCCAAGCGCAGCCGCGAGCACCATTGGGAAATCAAGCCGCATCGGCATGCCGATCTCTGTCAATTACTGTTCGTGCATCGCGGCCAGGCCGAGCTTGAGATCGAAGGCCAGCGCACGTTGCTGGGGGAGTCGGCGCTGCAGATCCTGCCAGCCCTGTCGGTGCACGGCTTTCGTTTTTCCGAAGACATCGACGGTTATGTGGTGACCCTGGCGGCGCCCTTGATGGCCCATCTGCAAGCCCAGCTGGGGCACTCGGTGAATGCCCTGGCCGTGGCCGAGAGCTACCCGGCGGGCGCCGACGGCGACTACCTGAACAGCCTGTTTGCCGCGTTGCAGAACGAGTACCAGGGGCGTGAGCCGGCGCGGGAAATGCTCATGCACTCGCTGGTCAGCGTGATCATGGTGTGGGTCAGCCGCCAGGCGATCCGGCGCCGCAGCGCCAGCCAGCGACCGCAGCGGGCGCGGGAGTATTTCAATGGCTATATCCAACTGGTGGAGGCCCACTATCGCGAGCATGTGAAGGTCGAGGACCTGGCGCACAAACTGGGGATTTCCGTTTCCCACCTCAATGGCACCTGCCGCGAACTGGCGGGCCAGCCGGCCCTGCAGATCATGCATGAGCGTCAGCTGCTGGAGGCCAAGCGCCTGCTGACCTACACCAGCATGACCATCTACGAGATTTCCGACACCCTGGGGTTTTCCGATCCCACCAACTTCACCCGGCTGTTCCGCCGCCGGGTCGGGATCTCGCCCAAGGCTTTCCGCGACCGGCTGAAGACCGATCACGAACCGTGACGCCGCGCGCCTGCATCATTTCAGGGAGTTGAGGGTCGCGTTGTGCGGGATGCACTGGTCGACGTTGCAGCTGGCGTAGACACGTGGCTGTTGCCGGGCCTGCTCGACGCGATAGGCCGCTGTTCCATACAGCGCCAGGGTCGCGGTGCAGGTGACGAAAATGGCCAGGTATCTTCTTGTTTTGATGTTCATGGCAAACACCTCTGAACGAATACCCCTGCGCGTGTGGGGGTACTGTTATCAGCATAGATCAGCCATGTGGATCAGCCATGGCCGCCGGCCAGGTCGCGGGCAGCGTGTTGACGGGGTATTCAGCGGTCTTATCGGGCTTTAAAGGCCCTTGTCCCACTCCGGCTCCTCGGGGAAGCGCAGCACCAGGAAATCCAGCATGCTGCGCAGGGCCGCCGGCATGTGTTTGCGCGAGGCGTAGACCGCGTACATGTTCATTTGCCGGGGCTCTGCGTGGGGCAGCAGGCGCACCAGTTCGCCGCTGTGGATATGCACCCCGGCCTGGTAGCTGGGCAGCATGGCCACGCCGGCCCCGGCCATGGTCGCGCGCAACAGGGTGCTGGCTTCGTTGGCGCTGATATTGCCCTGCACCGGGACCGAAACCTGTTCGCCGTCCTGCTCGAAATGCCACAGGCTCTTGCCGAAATAGGAGTGGGTCAGGCAGTTGTGCTGGCTGAGTTCCTCGACGCGTTGCGGTGCCGGGTGCTCGCGCAGGTAGGCCGGCGAGGCGCAGATCACCGAGCGGCAGACCGTCAGGCGCCGGGCGATCAGGTTCGGGTCCAGGTCGTTGCTGGTGCGGATCGCCAGGTCGATGCGCTCGTCCACCAGGTTCACCGTGCGGTCGAGCATCTGCAGGTCGATGCTGACGCCGGGGTAACGCTTGACGTAGGTGGCCATGGCATCGGCCAACTGGGCCTGGCCGAACGAGGTGCTGACGCTGATGCGCAGCAAGCCGCGGGGCGCGTCGTCGGGTTCGCTGACGGCGGCCTGCATGTCCGTCGACAACTCGAGCATCTGCCGGCAGCGCGGCAGGATCTCGGTGCCCGCCGCGGTCAGGCTCAGCTTGCGGGTGGTGCGGTGCATCAGCCGGGCGCCGACCCAGTCCTCCAGCTCCGCCAGATAGCGCGAAACCACTGGCCGCGAGAGGTCCAGGTGGTCGGCGGCGGCCGACTGGCTGCCAAGGTCGACTACGGTGACGAAGACGCGCATTGCTTGAAGACGATCCATGATTTGCCCGCTTTCAGAAACAAACTATGTCCAAGCATCGCATTTTTTGTAACGAGTGCGGCAACTAAGCTTCATCTCCATCGCCACTTACCTATCGCCACCTACCCCTGGCCACTTACGGCCGACAGACCATCGGAGCTGCACATGATCGGATTCACCTCACTCAAGCGCCTGCTGCTGGCCACCGCCACCCTGGGTTTTGCCGCCCATGCCGCCGCCGTCGAGCCGGCCCTGAGCCTGGATGTGTACAACCCGGGCGCCGCGGCGATCTTCCCGGTGACCTCGGTGCTGGTCAGCGGCAAGAAGGAAGCGATCCTGGTGGATGCGCAGTTCGGCAAATCCCAGGCCGAGCAACTGGTGGAAAAGATCCGCGCCAGCGGCAAGCAATTGACCACCATCTACATCAGCCACGGTGACCCGGACTACTACTTCGGCCTGGACACCATTACCCGGGCCTTCCCCAAGGCCAAGGTCGTGGCTTCGCAGCCGACCGTCGAGCACATCAAGGCCACGGTCGACGGCAAGCTCGCATTCTGGGGCCCGAAAATGGGCGACGACGTGCCGGCCAAGACCATCGTGCCGGGCGTGCTCAAGGGCCACAGCCTGAGCCTGGAAGGGCAGAAGCTGGACATCATCGGCCTGGACGGCAAGCAACCTGACCGCACCTTCGTCTGGATCCCGTCGATCAAGGCGGTCGTCGGTGGCGTGGTGGTCGCGGAAAACATCCATGTGTGGATGGCCGATACCCAGACCGCGCAATCCCACAAGGATTGGCTGACCACCCTGGACACCATCGCCGCGCTGAAACCCCAGACCGTGGTGCCCGGCCATTACCTGGGCGAAAGCGCCCGCTCCCTGGCTCCCGTGCATTTCACCGCCGACTACATCAAGGCCTTCGATGAAGAAACCGCCAAGGCCAAGGATTCCGCCGAACTGATCGCGGCGATGAAAAAGCGTTACCCGGACCTGGGCGAAGACAGCTCCCTGGAGCTGAGCGCCAAGGTCGCCAAGGGCGAAATGAAGTGGTGATTCGACCGTCCCCGCGCCTGGCGCGGGGGCACTCCCTGTAAGGCTTTGCGTCACTTATCGGAACTGGAGAACTGTCATGAGCAAGATCGCAATCATTGGGGCCACCGGCCGTGCCGGTAGCCAACTGCTGGAAGAAGCCCTGCGTCGTGGTCACAGCGTTACCGCGATCGCCCGTAACCCGGCGAAAATCGGCAATCGCGCCGGTGTGGTGAGCAAGGCGGTCGACGTGCTGGACGGCGCGGCGTTGCAAGCGGCGATCGCCGGTCACGATGCGGTGATCAGCGCGGCGCACTTTTCCACCATCGCGCCCAAGGCCGTGATCGAGCCGGTGAAAAAGGCCGGAGTCAAACGCCTGCTGGTGGTGGGCGGTGCCGGTTCGTTGCTGTTGCCCGACGGCAGCCGGGTGATCGATGCCGCCGGTTTTCCGGACGAATACAAGGCCGAAGCCAGTGCCGGCAGTGTGTTCCTCGATACCCTGCGCCAGGAAAAAGAGCTGGACTGGACCTTCCTGTCGCCATCGGCGGAGTTCGTCGAAGGCGAGCGCCGCGGGCAGTTCCGCCTGGGCCAGGACCACCTGCTGGTGAGCGCCGAAGGCAAGAGCTGGATCACCTTCGCCGACTTCGCCATCGCCATGATCGATGAGCTGGAAACACCGAAGCACTCCCGCCAGCGTTTCACGGTCGGTTACTGAGACATCCTGTAGCCGCTGCCGGAGGCTGCGATCGGCTGCGCAGCAGTCGTAAAACCAGACACCGCGTTTTTGCAGGTACAACGTGTTGACTGGATTACGACCGCTACGCGCTCGATCGCAGGCTGCGCCAGCGGCTACAGGGCTACAGGGCTACAGGGCTACAGGGCTACAGGGTTACAGCGGCTATCGTGCCCGGGCCTGTTTCACCAGCCAGTCCAGCAACGCCCGTAACTGCGGCGACGGTGCCGAGCGATCGGGGTGCACCAGGTAATAGCCCAGCCCCGTACGGACCTTCAATTCAAATGGCATGACCAGCCGCCCGGCGCTCAGGTCTTCGCCGATCAATGCCCAATCGCCAATAGCTACCCCCGTCCCCTGGGAAGCAACCGACATCGCCAGGTCCAGGGTTTCGAAATGCTGGCCCTTGCCGATGTTGTTCAGCACCGTCCCCGAGGCTTTCAGCCAGGTACTCCAGTCATGGGTATCCAGGGTCGGGTGCAGCAGCATGTGTTGCTGCAGGTCGGCCGGGGTGTTGAGTGGTATCGCCCCTTCGAGCAGTGCAGGTGAACACACCGGCGTCAGCTGTTCGTCGAACAGGTGATAGGCACCGAGGGTGGAAGGTGGCGGGGCACCGTAAATCACCGCGGCGTCGAATTGTTCGCGACTGAAGTCCACCCCGTGCTGCACGGTGGTGGTCAGCCGCACAGGCACGTCCGGCCGCTCTTTCTGCCACTGCATCAGGCGCGGCAACAACCAGCGCATCACACAGGTGGACGCCTTGAGTTGCAGGGTGTCGCGGTTCACCCCGACCTGTTCCACCCCCTCGCTGATCAGGCCGAACACCTGTTCCACCCGTGGCAGCCATTCCCGTCCTTCGGCCGTCAGGCTCAGGCCGCGGGCCTGGCGCTGGAACAAGGCATAACCCAGGTGACTCTCCAGGCCGGCGATCTGCCGGCTCACCGCACCCTGGGTGATATGCAGCTGCTCGGCCGCGTGGGTGAAGTTGCAGCAGCGCGCGGTGATCAGAAAGGTGTGCAGCGCGGGCAAGGGCGGGAGGCGTTTCATAAAGGGCCAAGGCATGACGTGAGGACATGGCGAGTATGACTTTTTATCCATTGTTCCCGCTACACGCAGCCCGTTCCAATGACGCCTTCCCCGTGCCTGGCCATGCAGCGGCCAGCCAGGCACACCGTCTCAAGCGAACAAGAAGGGCAAGACATGGCGACGTGCGGCGAAGTGTTGGTCAAGTTACTCGAAGGTTATGGCGTCGAGCAGGTCTTCGGCATTCCCGGGGTGCACACCGTCGAGCTGTATCGCGGCCTGGCCTGTTCGAGCATCCGGCATGTCACGCCGCGCCACGAGCAGGGCGCCGGTTTCATGGCCGACGGCTATGCCCGCACCAGCGGCAAGCCGGGGGTGTGCTTCATCATCACCGGCCCGGGCATGACCAACATCACCACCGCCATGGGCCAGGCCTATGCCGACTCGATTCCGATGCTGGTGATCTCCAGCGTGCAATCGCGCAGCCAGCTCGGCGGCGGCCGCGGCAAGCTACACGAGCTGCCGAACCAGGGGGCCCTGGTGGGCGGCGTGGCGGCGTTCTCCCATACCCTGATGTCGGCGGCGGAACTGCCGGGTGTCCTGGCCCGCGCCTTCGCGTTGTTCCAGGCCGGCCGCCCGCGCCCGGTGCACATCGAAATCCCCCTCGACGTGCTGGTGGAGGAGGCCGACGACCTGCTCGACAGCGAGCCGGTGAGCATCGCCCGGGCCGGCGCTGCGCCCGCCGCCATCGCGCGGATGAGCCAGTTGCTGGCCGGCGCCAGGCGTCCGCTGATCCTCGCCGGCGGTGGCGCGATCGATGCCGCCGCGTCCCTGACCCGCCTCGCCGAATGGCTCCAGGCACCCGTGGCCCTGACCATCAACGCCAAGGGCATGCTGCCGTCGCGGCACCCGCTGCTGATCGGTTCGACCCAGTCGCTGGTGGCGACCCGCGCCCTGGTGGCCGATGCCGACGTGGTCCTGGCCATCGGCACCGAGCTGGCCGAAACCGATTACGACGTGACTTTCGCCGGCGGTTTCGAGATTCCTGGCACCCTGCTGCGCATCGACATCGACCCTGACCAGACCGTGCGCAACTATCCGCCGAAAGTGGCGCTGGTGGCCGACGCGCACAGCGCAACCGAGGCCTTGCTGGCCGAGCTGGGCAAACAACCGCTGAGCGAGCGCGACAGCGCCTGGGGCGCGGCCCGTGCCGCTGCCCTGCGTAGCGCACTGGAGCAGCAGTGGGACGCCCCGACCCGGGCGCAGACTCTGTTCCTCGAAACCGTCCTGCAGGAGCTGCCGCAGATCGTCATCGTCGGCGACTCCACGCAGCCGGTGTACAGCGGTAACCTGACCTTCAACCCCGAGCGTCCTCGCCGCTGGTTCAACTCCTCGACCGGCTACGGCACCTTGGGTTATGCCTTGCCGGCGGCGATCGGCGCCTGGCTCGGTGGCGCTTCCGAACGCAACGCCCGGGGCCCGGTGGCGTGCCTGATCGGCGACGGCGGCCTGCAGTTCACCCTGTCGGAACTGGCCTGCGCGGTGGAAGCACGCACGCCAATCATCGTGCTGCTGTGGAATAACCAGGGCTATGAAGAGATCAAGAAGTACATGGTCAACCGCGACATCGAGCCGGTGGGCGTGGACATCTACACGCCAGACTTCATCGGCGTGGCCAAGGCCCTGGGCTGCGCCGCCGAGGCCATCGACAGCATCGACGGATTGCGCGATGCGTTGCGCGCGGCCAGCGATCGCCAGGGCCCGACCCTGATCGAAATCGACCAGGCCGGCTGGATGCGGGCGGTGCAGGCATGAACCCGACAAACCTGTTGAACGGCCTGTACATCGATGGCCAGTGGCATGCCGGCAGCGAGCGGTTGCCGGTGATCAATCCGTCTACCGAAGAGCCACTGGCCGTGGTCGGTGGCGGCGATCAACACAGCGTCGAGCAGGCGGTGAGTGCCGCCCAGGCCGGGCTCGCCGAGTGGGCCGCCACCTGCGGCGCCGAGCGTGGCGCGGTGTTGCGGCGGATCGCCGCCGGTGTCGCCGAGCGTCGTGAACGCCTGATGCACCTGCAGTCGAGCAACAATGGCAAGCCGCAATTCGAAGCGGCCATCGACGTCGACGACGTAATTGCCACCTTCGAATACTACGCGGAGCTGGCCGAAGGCCTGGACGCCGCCCAGGACCGCGATGTGCCGCTGCCCAGCGATGATTTCAGCGCCCGTGTGCGGCGTGAGCCCTGTGGTGTGGTCGGCCTGATCGTGCCGTGGAATTTCCCGATGGTCACCACCGCCTGGAAACTCGCGCCGGCCCTGGCCGCCGGTTGCAGCGTGGTGCTCAAGCCCTCGGAAGTCACGCCGCTGCCGGAACTGGAGCTGGCGGCGATCATCGCCCGGAGCGGCTTGCCCAAGGGCGTGTTCAACCTGGTCTGCGGCACCGGCCTGGCGGTAGGCGCGCCGCTGGCGGCCGATCCGCGGGTGGCGAAGATTTCCTTTACCGGCAGCAATGCGGTCGGGGTCCAGGTCATGCAACGCGCGGCGGAGACGGTCAAGGGCGTGAGCCTGGAACTGGGTGGCAAATCTTCGCTGCTGGTGCTGGCCGATTCCGATCTCGAACTGGCGGTGGAGCTGGCCTGCGGCGGCGGTTTTTTCAACGCCGGGCAGATGTGCTCCGCCACCAGCCGGGTGCTGGTGGCCGACGAGCTGGCGGACGAATTCCTCCTGCGCCTCAAGGCACGGGCCGAGGCGATTCGGGTGGCGGACCCTTTCGATCCGGACGTGGAGATGGGCGCGCTGGTCAACCAGGCGCAATACCAGCGCGTGCTGGGCCATATCGATCGCGGGCTGAGTGTCGGGGCCAAGTTGGTATGCGGTGGCGAGCGCCCGGCGGACCGCGCGCGCGGCTTTTTTGTGCAGCCGACGATCTTCACCGAAGTGCCCCTCGACAGTGCGCTGTGGCGTGAGGAGATCTTTGGCCCGGTGCTCTGCGTGCGCAGTTTCGCCAGCGAGGCCGAGGCCATCGCGTTGGCCAACGACAGCGAATTCGGCCTGGTGGCCAGTGTGGTCGGTGCCGATGTGCCGAACGCCGAACGAGTCGCCAATGCCTTGCAGGCCGGGCTGGTGTGGATCAACGCACCGCAAGTGATCTTCCCGCAGACCGCCTGGGGCGGCTACAAGCAGAGCAGCATCGGCCGCGAGCTGGGGCCTTGGGGTTTGCAGGCGTTCCAGGAGATCAAGCACGTGGTTCGCGCGCGGTAACAGTCTTTTGGAGCGAGATGGTTCTCTGTAGGAGCGAGCTTGCTCGCGATGCGGGTCAAGGATGACGCCGTGCGACAGATAGAGCGCCGCCTTGCGGCTATCGCGAGCAAGCTCGCTCCTACAAGGGGGAGTCAGACGCTGCTGCGCAGGCGCGCCATGTCGCGCAGCGGCGGGGCGCCGAACTGGCGGCTGTATTCGCGGCTGAACTGCGAAGGGCTTTCGTAGCCGACCCGGTATCCGGCGGCGGACGCCTCCAGCCCTTCAGTCAGCATCAGGCGCCGGGCTTCCTGCAGGCGCAGTTGCTTCTGATACTGCAAGGGGCTCATGGCGGTCATGGCCTTGAAACGGTGGTGCAGGGTGGACACGCTGAGGTTCACCCCTCGCGCCAGATCGTCGATGCGCAGCGGTTGCTCGTAGTTGCCGTTCAGCCACTTTATGGCCTGGCTGACCCGGTGGCTCTGGCTGTTGGCGATGGCGATCTCATACAACCGATGGCCCTGCGGACTGCGCAACAGCCGGTAGAGAATTTCCCGACGAATCAGCGGCGCGAGCATGGCGATGTCTTTGGGCGTGTCCAGCAGGCGGGTCAGGCGCAGCACGGCGTCGAGCATCGGCGTGTCCAGGCGTTCCACATACAGGCCGCGGCCGACAGGACGGTTCGGTACACCCAGCGGCCCGGCATCGGCGATCAGCGTGCTGATCTCGGCCGGGTCGATGTCCAGGCGCAGGGCCAGGACCGGTTCCAGCGGCGAGACATCGGCCAGGCGCCCGCTCAAGGGCATGGAAACCGAGACCACCAGGTAGTTGAGCGGGTCGTAGTTGAACTCCTCGTCGGCCAGCCGCACTTCCTTGCGCCCCTGGGCCATGATGCACAGGGCCGGCTGGGCCAGCACCGAGGCGAAATCGTGGGAGTGGCTGTAACGCGAGACGAACAGCGACTGGATCGCCGTGGCATAGCTGCCGTCTTCGCCGGTATTGCGAGCAATGATCCCGGCCAGCTCCGCCCGCTGTTTTTCCATTTCCGCATCCAGTGGCGGCTGCTGGGTTTCGAGCGATGACATGAAGGCCCCTCCGAGAAGATTGCGAATGGCCACAGCTTAAATTTGTGCAAGCGCCAGGGGTAGGCGATTCCTGCGTAAATCTTGCCTGATCCTGCCACGCGTGCGCGCGTGAGTAGAGTCGAGTCCTGTGCGCGGGCTGTCACTTGCTTGAAACAACGTTGTGGGTTTTTTCCTCTTGCCGGGCAGGATTCGGCGTTCCCGGGCAAGACTCGCAGGATTGTGCAATAGGCCGGCAGGAATCGACTAACGAGCATTACGCCGGGCGCTTAATCTTGGATCCTGTCGCAGCCCGTCCCATGGCTGCCTCGACACCACCCTGGGAGGGTCGCACATGTCCACGCATATTCCCGTCAGCCACATGGCATTCGTTCGCGCCCGTGCCGGCCGCTCAACGGAGTTGGGGGCTCGCTTGAGCAGTCTGATCGAACCATCCCGCCAGGCCACAGGTTGCCTGCAGTTCGCCTTGCAGCATTCGCAGTGCGACGCTGACCTGTGGCTGATATCCGGATTCTGGAGCAGCCAGCAGGCGATGACCGATTACTTCTGTTCGCCGGCCATGGCGATCTTCGCCGAGCTGGTCCAGGACCTGGTGGTCAACAGCCTGGATTTCCATACTTTCAGAGACGTCTCGGCGGCCCAGGCCGAAGGCGAATACGCGCAACTGAACGGGGCACCGGTACACCAGCTGGCCAGCTGAGGGTTTAGAATGGCCGACTTTCCATTGGCCAGGACCAGCAACATGGCACGTAAAGAGTTTGCAGCATACGAAGCGGTTTCCGCCGTGGTTCCAGGTGAAGGGGGCTACAGCGCCGCCATCGCGGTCAAGGCCCTGGGTGGTTCAGGGGCACCGCGCTTTCACAAGGTCCTCGACGACCAGAAATTCAAGACCGCCCATGACGCCGACCAGGCTGCCGCGCAGAAGCTTGAGCAGTTGATCGACGTGATCGAAGACGGCGAACTGGCCTGGGCAACGGCCTGATCCGGGTCGCTACCTGATCTGGGCAGCTAGTTGGTTTGAGCAGCTACCTGACCGCCCCCGGGCGGAACATCTTGAACAAGGCCTCTGGCCCCAGCTGGAAATAATCCGCCGGCCCGCCGCCGCGCAGAATCGGCTCTGCCGCGGCGGTGTCGTATATCCCGTCCTTGAGCAGCCACTTGGCGATATGCACGGCGACCACTTCGCCGAGGATCAGCCAGCTGGGCACCAACTCCTGATCCGCGCGCTGCAGTTGAATGATCTGCGTGACCTTGCACTCGAAGGACACCGGGCTTTCGGCTACCCGCGGCACCGCAATCACTTTCGAGGCCACGGGCGTCAGCCCCGCCAGTTCGAACTCATTGACCTCGGCCGGCACGGCCGCGCAGCTCTGGTTCATCCGCTCGGCGAGCGGGCGGGTGGCGAGGTTCCAGGCGAACTCGCCGGTCTGCTCGATGTTGTTCAGGCTGTCTTTGCGACCGACGCTGGAGAAACCGATGATCGGTGGAATGTAATTGAAAGCGTTGAAAAAACTGTAGGGCGCCAGGTTCAGCCGGCCTTGCTGGTCCTGGGAGGAGATCCAGCCGATCGGGCGCGGGCCGACGATGGCGTTGAACGGATCGTGGGGCAGGCCGTGGCCCTGGGTGGGTTCGTAGTAATGGATGTCTTCGGACATGACGGGCTCTTGCGCGGACAAAGAGGGAAGGCCGCCATAGTGCAAGCCATTGAAAGTTAATGCCAGCCTTGCGGCGTGCGGTTTTCCCCGGGCCAAAAACAACTAAGCCCGGCCGAAGCCGGGCTGCGGGGCATCCCTGAGGGTTAGCCGATGGCGGCGGCAGTCCCGGTGCGATCGAAGCCGTCGGCAGCGATTGCGCCTGCGGTACCAGTGTGGTCGAAGCCATCGGAGGCGACTGCGCCTGCGGTGCCGGTGTGGTCGAAGCCATCGGAGGCGATGGCGGCGGCAGTCCCGGTGCGATCGAAGCCGTCGGCAGCGACTGCGCCTGCGGTGCCGGTGTGATCGAAGCCATCGGAGGCGATAGCGGCGGCGGTGCCGGTGCGATCGAAACCGTCGGAAGCCAGGCTGGCGCTGGCCGAGCTGCCCGAGGTGAAAGTAGCGGAGCCGGTGCGGTCGTAACCATCGGCGGCAAAGGTATTGGCAGCCAGTACGGAAAGGGTCAGGGCGAGGATCAGTTTGCTTTTCATGAGGGTCACTCCAGGTTCGGTGAGTTTTGTGCAGTGGGTGTGAAATGAATACTACGCCAGTTAATTTGATTAAAAAGCGCAAATAAATGCTGAAAAATATCGAATTAATAGATGTTTTTGGCGTCAAGAATCACTGCATAAGGCCTCTTGCCTGCTTCTGCCGCGTTTGACGCGCCGACACCGATTTCGATGGAGGCAGAGTGAGGGCTGGGCATTAACCGGTCATTAACCTGCCTGCACCACTGAAAAAACCTGCTCAACGGTTTTTTCATACACCCCTTACCTATTTTTCACCGCTCGCCCCGCAGCCTTCGCTCCCACATAGAAGTCCAAGACGGACCGTCTTCACTCGAGCCCTGGAGCACTGCAACGAATGAATAAACTCCCTCAGATCACCCTGGCGTTCTGGGTCATGAAAATCTGCGCGACGACCCTCGGGGAAACTGCCGGCGACCTGCTGTCGATGACCCTGAATGTCGGCTACGCCATCAGCTCGATGATCCTGATCAGCGTGTTCCTGCTGACCCTGGTCACCCAGCTGTTTTCGAAAACCTACAACCCGGTGCTGTACTGGATCGTGATCCTCTCCACCAGCACCGCCGGCACCACCATGTCGGACTTCATGGACCGCACCCTGGGCCTGGGTTACGCCACCGGCTCGGCGATCCTGATCGCGATCCTGCTGGCGATCTTCGCGGTCTGGCGCCTGAGCGGAGATTCGCTCAACGTCAACAAGATCCAGACCCTGCGCGGCGAGCTGTTCTACTGGCTGGCGATCCTGTTTTCCAACACCCTGGGCACGGCGCTGGGGGACTACCTGGCGGACGACTCGGGGTTGGGTTTTGCCGGCGGCGCACTGCTGATCGGCTCGACCATCGCCCTGGTGGTCGTGCTCAAGTACTGCACCCGGATCTCGTCGGTACTGTTGTTCTGGGTGGCGTTCGTGCTGACCCGGCCGTTCGGCGCGACCCTGGGCGACTTCCTGACCAAGCCCCTGGAGAAGGGCGGCCTGGACTTCGGCACTATCGGCTCGTCGGCGGTATTGGCGGGGATTCTGCTGGTGATGATTGCCGGGGCTTCGTACTACAAGAACCGTAGCGAGCGGCAGGTGGCAGCTGAATTGGGGTGAT
>NZ_JACNDE010000090.1:0-370 GCF_017351415.1 Pseudomonas sp. FW305-25
CGCTGGCTGGTCGCCTTGGCCGAGCAGGTTACCGGCCGGGTCATGGGTGAAGCTTTCCGGGGTGGCGCCGCGGACGTTGACCAGCCGATCCAGCGGGTCATAGTGATAACGCAGGTTGCCCTTGCGGCTGTCGTCGATGCCGGCGAGGTTGCCGTTGGTGTCGTAGGCATAGGCACGGCGGTATAGGTTTTGGTGCTGGCCCTGTCGTTGCTGGCTAACGCTGTGGGCTTGCAGGCGGCCTTGTTCGTCGTACTGGTACTGGCTGAGCAGCAGGCCCTGTTGGCGCTGCTGTTCGCGGCCGGCGTTGAACTGGTGGCTGGTCAGGCGCGAACCGTTGAGGTCGATGCTGCTGAGCTGGCCGCCGGGTGCG
>NZ_JACNDE010000091.1:0-370 GCF_017351415.1 Pseudomonas sp. FW305-25
GGCGGGTTGGTCGCCTTGGCCGAGCAGGTTACCGGCGGGGTCATGGGCGAAGCTTTCCGGGGTGGCACCGCGTACGTTGATCAGCCGATCCAGCGGGTCGTAGTGATAACGCAGGTTGCCCTTGCGGCTGTCGTCGATGCCGGCAAGGTTGCCGTTGGCGTCGTAGGCATAGGCACGGCGGTATAGGTTTTGGTGCTGGCCCTGTCGTTGCTGGCTAACGCTGTGTGCCTGCAGGCGGCCTTGTTCGTCGTACTGGTACTGGCTGAGCAGCAGGCCCTGTTGGCGTTGCTGTTCGCGGCCGGCGTTGAACTGGTGGCTGGTCAGGCGCGAGCCGTTGAGGTCGATGCTGCTCAGTTGCCCGCCCGGTGCA
>NZ_JACNDE010000092.1:0-363 GCF_017351415.1 Pseudomonas sp. FW305-25
CGTGGCGACCGGCAGGTTGCGCGCCGCCGCGACCCGCGCCAGTTGATAGTTAATCGCCGCCGGTGGCAAGTGCGGATCCAGGCCGCTGCCCGAAGTCGTCAGCAACGCCAGCGGTACCGGCCCCTGCCCTGGCACCGCCAGCTTGTTGGCGTCATCGATCACACGGCTGGCCAGGGCCGGGTTGCTCGGCGCCAGGTTGCTCGCGCTGCTGGACACCGTGGCAAAAGCCCCGGCCGATGGACGCGGGTGGAACCAGCTGTCGCCGCTGAAATCCTGGGCGATCAGGGCCGAACCACGGACCTGGCCCACGCCATCGAGCACCAGGCTGCCATTGGCCTGTTTCGGGAACGCCACCTGGGCCAC
>NZ_JACNDE010000093.1:0-317 GCF_017351415.1 Pseudomonas sp. FW305-25
GGCTCGTAGATGTAGCTGCGATAGCGATTCTCACCGCTTTCGGCGATCAACCGTTCGCCTTGCCAGAGAAACTCGGTAGTACGGCCATCAACGGTTTTAGCGATGCGCCGGCCAAAGGCGTCGTACTGGTAAGTCGCGGTGCTGCCACCGGGCAGGCTGACGCCGATCAGCCGGTGCTGGCAGTCGTACTGATATTCGGTGACCAGCTTCTGGCCCGCGCCGCGGCGTTCGCGGCTGAGGTTGCCGAAGGCGTCGTAGTCGTAGTGGCGGTCGCCTTGCATCAGCAGGCGGTTGCCTTTGACGTTGGCCAGGTTGGC
>NZ_JACNDE010000094.1:0-278 GCF_017351415.1 Pseudomonas sp. FW305-25
GCGACGGTCACAGAGCCGGTGGTCGCACCGGCAGCGATTGTGATGATCGCACCGTTGCTCAAGGTCACGGTTACAGGCGTGCCGGCCGCATTGGTCAGCGTCGCGGTATAAACGATCGAACCGCCTTCAGCGACAGTGTCAGTCGCTGTCAGGCTCAGATTGGTGGTGTCCGGGGTGTCGGTCACCGAGGTGTCGGCAGGTTTACTGTCGACATCAAGTTTTTCGTAGTTGCCACCGGTTGCGCCGGTGATGGTGGTGCTCAGGGAGCTGCCGCCAGC
>NZ_JACNDE010000095.1:0-260 GCF_017351415.1 Pseudomonas sp. FW305-25
ACCACCAAATTGACAACAGCGACAACCCCGCACGCCCCGCACTGGCGAAAGGAACACCATTGTCAGTGCGAATGCGTTCAGGCATCCCATAGGTTTTGAACAACCGTTCGAACGTTTTTTGGGCGTCTTTGAAGTTGGTGCTGGGCATACTCTCGCAGGCCAACAGAAAACGGCTCGCATGGTCCATGACCGTCAAGGGGTAACACCAGACCCCTTCTCCTGTCAGGTATTGCCCTTTGTAGTCAGCGCTCCATAGCTGG
>NZ_JACNDE010000096.1:0-260 GCF_017351415.1 Pseudomonas sp. FW305-25
TCAGCTATGGAGCGCTGACTACAAAGGGCAATACCTGACAGGAGAAGGCGTCTGGTGTTACCCCTTGACGGTCATGGACCATGCGAGCCGTTTTCTGTTGGCCTGCGAGAGCATGCCCAGCACCAACTTCAAAGACGCCCAAAAAACGTTCGAACGGTTGTTCAAAACCTATGGGATGCCCGAACGCATTCGCACTGACAATGGTGTTCCTTTCGCCAGTGCGGGGCGTGCGGGGTTGTCGCTGTTGTCAATTTGGTGGC
>NZ_JACNDE010000097.1:0-208 GCF_017351415.1 Pseudomonas sp. FW305-25
CAGGGCATCGTTTGGTGCCGTGAAGTTCACGGTGCCGGAAGACTCACCCACTGGAATAGTGATGGTTTGTCCGTTGGACAGGGTTACGACTACTGGCGAGCCGGTCACTGGAGCCGTTACGGACGCGGTGTAAACCACGGTGCCACCCTCGGCGACGCTAGGAGTGGCGGTCAGGCTGACGGTCGAGGTATCGATAGTGTCGGTGACG